>CAIYPH010000366.1 GCA_903928045.1 uncultured Rhodospirillales bacterium | reverse complement strand
TTGCGGGTGGCGGCGAGGTGGATGTTGTAGAACCCGTCGCCGCCGAGGCCCGACATCATCGGCTCGCACACGCCGAGCGCGAGCGATATGGCGGCCGCGGCGTCAAACGCGTTGCCGCCGGCGCGCAGGATATCGAGCCCGGCCTGGGTGGCCATCGGGTGGTTGGCGCCGACGGCGCCGTTGCGGCCCATGATGAGGGGGCGATGGGTGCGGATCATGCGCGATCTCCTGTTCAGCGCGCCGCCTTGGCGCGGGCAATGATGGCGGCGGCATCGAACTTGTTGATGTCGTCGATGAGGTCGTTGGTGACGAGGTCGGCCGCCGCCACCTTCTGCGGCACCACGTTCCACTTCACCAGGAAGTCGACATAGGTATCGTAGTTGGCCAGCGAGTTCTCGCCCCATTTGGCGACGCCGCCGGCCTCGAGTTTCCATTGCGGCACGCGGGCCTGCAAGGTGCGGATGTCCTCGGCCAGCGCCGCATCCTCGGCGCGGCCGGTGCCGCGGGTCTGGGGGAAAACCTCCCAGAGGATGCGCACCGCCGCCTCGGGGTTGGCGATGGCGAAGATGGTGCCCATGGCATAGGCGCGGGCCAACGCCACGGCCTCGTCGCGCTTGGCCACGAGCCGGTCCTCCCGAGCGACCAGCCCGTTGGAGGGGAATTTGGCGATCGCCGAATTATCGAGCATGCGCAGCTTGGTGCCGGCGGCCTCGACCAGGGCGTACATCACGTCGAACTGGCTCAGCACGTCCACCGCGCCCTGCCGCACCAGGGCCGCGGCCTGGCCACCTTCGCCGACAGCGATGATGCGGATATCGGTATCGGGGTTGAGCCCCTGGCTCGCCGCCATCGCGCGGGCGATCGGCACGCCGCCGGAGGCCATGGCGGTAACGCCGATGCGCTTGCCCTTGAGGTCGGCCAGCGAGCGGATCGGGCTCGCCTCCGGCACGGCGAGGCCATAGATGTTGCCCTGATAGGCGGTGTAGAAATTCTTCACCTTCACGCCCTGCGGGCGCAGTACCACCAGCGGCTCGATGGAAGGCAGCGCGTAGGGCAGCTCGCCGGTGGCGACGAGTTTCATGCAGTCGGTGCTGCCGGGCAGCGGGGCGAGATCGACCTTCAGCCCGGCCTCGGCGAACCAGCCGAGCTTGGTCGCGATGGCGAAAGGTGCTGCGGCCGAGCTGACGGTGCGGGCGCACCAGCCGACGCGAATGGCGGTCTGCGCGTTCGCTGCCACTGGCAGCAGCAGAAGCAAAGCGAGAGCGGCGCGGATCATGATTTCCCTCCGGGGCGTAGGTCTTGGCGCGGCTGGTCCCAGAACACCACGCGGCGGCGCACCGCGGCGACGATGGTGTTGAGCGCGAGCCCGATCAACGAAAGGATGAACAGCACGGAGAATTGCCCCGCCACGTCCATCGAGAAATTCATCGATTGGATGAGCATGCCGAGTCCGGCCTGGGCGCCGACGAACTCAGCGACGATGGCGCCGATCAGCGCGAAGATCATGGCGATCTCGAGCCCGGCGAAAATCGAGGGCAGGGCGCCGGGCAGGCGCAGCATCCAGAAGATCTGCGCGTTGCTGGCGGCCAGCGAGCGCATCAGCGAAATGCGGTCCTCATCAGCGGATCGCAGCCCGGCGATGGTGTTGACCATCAGCGGGAAGAAGCACACCAGGCTGGCGTTGATCACCTTGGAGGTGAGGTCGAGCCCGAACCACACGATGATCAGTGGTGCCAGTGCCACTTTCGGCATGGCCTGGAACATCACGATGATGGGGTAGAGGTAGTATTCGAAGCGCTTGGAGAGCGCGACGAAGGTGCCGAGCCCGAAGCCCGCCGCGGCGCCGAAGGCGAAGCCGAGGAAGGTCTCCAGCATGGTGATCCAGATATGCTCGGCGTAGAGCCCGCTGGCGATGCCGCGATAGAACCCGACCGCGACCGCCGAGGGCGGCGGCAGGATATAGGCCGGTACGTGCAGCAGCCGGGCGGCGCCCTCCCACAAACCGAGCAGGGCGGCCATCAGCAGCAGGCGCAGGGTCGCGCTCATTCCAGGCCTCCGGTCGCGTTGAGGGCTTGCCGGATGCGGCTGACATGCACGCCGAAGGCCTCGGTGTTCATCACCGAGAGCGGCCGCGGGCGGGGGAAATCCACCGCCAGCGTATCCACGATGCGGCCGGGGCGGGGCGACATCACGATCACCCGGTCGGCGAGGAATACCGCCTCCCCCACGGAATGGGTGACGAAGACCACGGTTTTCTGCCGCTCCATCCAGATGCGCTGGAGCTCGAGGTTCATCTGCTCGCGCGTCATCGCGTCGAGCGCGCCGAACGGCTCGTCCATCAGCAACACCGAGGGATCATGGATCAGGGCGCGCACCAAAGCGGCGCGCTGCTGCATGCCGCCCGAGAGCTGGTTAGGCAGATGGTGCTCGAAGCCCTGCAGGCCGACCAGCTTCAGCAGCTCCATCGCGGTGGCCCGCATGCGCTCGCGGCCGAGCTTCTGCACGTCCACCGGCAGCAACGCATTGTCGAGCACGGTGCGCCAGGGGAACAGCACCGGGGTCTGGAACACCACGCCGATATCCTTGCGCGGCCCGGCGATGGGAGAGCCACCCAGCAGCGCCGCGCCCTCGGTCGGCGGCATCAGGCCGGCGAGAATGCGCAGCAGGGTGGATTTGCCGCAGCCGGAGGGGCCGACAATGGCCACCAGCTCGCCCTCGGCAATGGAGAGATCAATTGCCTCAAGCGCGGTCACGTCGGTGCCATAGCGCTTGGTCAGGCCGCGCACGGCAATATGGTCGCGCGTCCGGGAGTGATCGGCGGTGCTCAAGCGCTAGGTTCCTCCTTTCCGGCGACCCTACCGGCGCGGCGGTAAAATCCGAAGGGGTAAAATCCGCATCGCGACCTGACGCGCGCACGATGATGTGCGCGACGAAATCGCATCGCTGATCTATAATGAGCCATCACCCCTGGCCACCCACCAGCGGGTGGTCGGACGGCCTTAAGGCTGTGTTGATCGCGGGCGCCCACCCTGGCGGCCGCTACCCATGACCTTGAACGACTGGATAAACGATGACTGGGACGACACAATGAAGAAGGATTGGTTCACGACCTTCCTGCCGGTCTGGATGTGGGGCGCAATCGCCTGGATCACGGTCGGCTTCATTGAACTGCCAGACGCGTACCGGTCACCGCTGTTCGGCCGTACCAACGCAATTTACCTCGGGAGGAGCTACGAGGCCACCGAACTGGATTACGCAGTCCTCTGGCGCCTGCTCGTGGTGCTTGGGGTGCCGAATCTTGTGCTCGTTGTCGCGCTCGCCATCGCTGGGTATCAGCACATCCGTGCCAAACCGAAGAACATCCGCGAACCCTCGCGCGGCTGATCCACCGACGATCGCCGCACTTACGTTGGGCGGTGCACCACCGTCACCGCCGTGGCCGGTGGCGGCGGCCGCTGGTGCAGGCGGATGCCCTTGGCGATGATTTTCAGCGCCTCCCAGTGAATACCGCCGACCACTTTCAGGGTCAGCAGCGGGTGCCGCAGGAACGTCGCCAGCAACGCCCGGTTGGATACTTCCTGCCGCTCCCCGGCGAAATTGGCCGTGATCATGGTGCCCTCGGCATCACTGCCGCGCACTGTCACCGAAACCGTGCCGGCCGGCGGGTGCAGCGCGAAATCGTAGCGCATGTCCATCGCCATGAAGGGCGAGACATAGAACGCCTTGGCGCAGCTCTGCCGGACCGGCCGCGCCGCGGGGTCGACCACCTCGATGAGGTAGGAGTGGCGCTGTCCGAAGGTGTTGTTCACCTCGTAGAGCACCGCCGCGAGCCCGCCATCCCCGCGGTGACAGAAATAGGTCGTCAACGGGTTGAACACGCATCCCAACACCCGCGGGTAGCACAGCATCTCGATCCGCCCGCCGGCGGCGATCCCGGCCTCCGCCAGGCGATCCGCGATCTGCGCCTTGAGTGGCCGGGCGGAGCCATCGCCGTGGTCGCGCGCGTGGAAGGACAGCAAGTTGAAGCGGCCGACCGAGAACCAGCGGAACCGCCGATCCAGGGCATCGAGCTCATCGAGATCGATCAGCATCGTGTAGACGCGGTAGGTCAGCGCATGCCGGCGTGGCCGCGTGCGGGCATGGGTGACGCGCCCGGCGTAGATGGCGGAGCGCAGGCTCATGCCAGCGTATCCTCCAACCGGCGCATCCGGGCCGGCGGGCAGTGGATGCGGCCGGAATCATCGGCCACCGTCCATGGCCGGCGAACCCCGCCGATCGCCTCCGCCACCGCGAGCCCGGCCTGCAACCCGTCCTCGTGGAACCCGGCGCCGAACCAGGCCCCGGCGAACCAGGTGCGGCGCACACCCTGGAGCGACCACAACTCCCGCTGCGCCCGCAGCGCCGCCACGTCGAAAGCCGGGTGGTTGTAGCTCGTCTCATGCAGGATGGCGCCCGGTGCCGGCGCGCGCGCGGGGTTGAGGGTCAGGAACAATGGCCGACCCGGCAGGGACTGCAGATGGTTCATCCAATTCGTGACGCAGGGCAGACCGTGATCCGCCCC
>CAIYPH010000365.1 GCA_903928045.1 uncultured Rhodospirillales bacterium | reverse complement strand
CGGAGCGAACCGAGATCGTCAAGGCCTTCATCGTCCTGCGCACCCGCCCCAACGATCCCAACGCCCTGAAATCCGAACTGCAGCAATTCGTCCGCACCCGCCTGTCACTGCATGCCTACCCCCGCGAGATCGAATTCCGCGACGATCTGCCCAAGACCCCGAGCGGCAAGATCCAACGTTTCCTGTTGCGCGAAAGCTGAACGCGCCGCGCGTGTCATAAGACAAGGGAAGAAAGTCTTTTTTTGTGAACAAAAAGAAGCAAAAAAACTTCATCCATACGCGCGGGGAGTTGCAAATGGCGGCGGACGCAGACTCTTCCGCCATATCGGCCGCCTTTGCCGTTCGCACGGTTCCGCCAATTCACTTTTGAATCCCACTCTCCGGCCATGCCGGCAGCGCCGTTAGTCGCAGGTTTCCTGCGGTTTTCAGAGGGGACCTGTTGACCTGCTTGACGGCTGCGGGGCCGAAAATCGCTCTCCAGAGAGCGGATTCTCCCCGGACCTTGGGTGTTGGCCGATTTACACCCAAGGTTTCAATGCATTGAAATCAAGGAATTCTATATTTCGTCGTCGGCACGAGAGTTGGCGTCTTGTTCTGGTTGGCGGTCGAGACTGGGTGCGAATCTTCGCTTTTGCCACAAGCCTTTGCTGATTGCCCCACCCACTCCACCGCAAACGGTTTCATCAGCACCGGCAGTGTCATCTCTGCCGGCTGCCGCCCCTCGACGATGGCCTCGACGATCTCCGGCGCCAGCAGCGTCAGCCGCAGCACGTCCCCGATATAGGTCCGATCCAGCTTCTCCGCCCGCGCGATATCGGAGATCGAGGCGTAGGTACCGGCGTCCAGCAGCTTCTGCCACCGGAACGCCCTTGCCAGCGCTTTTAACAGAGCTGGATCGGCGGTTGTGCGGTGCTGCCGCGGTGCCCCCGGCAGCACAGAGCCGTCCGGCGCCACCACGATCTTGCGCCCTCCCCGCTTCTTGATGACCAGCGGCACCCGCACCGTGATGGTGGTCGCGCTCATCACGCGGCCTCCCGCACCCGGCGCCGCGGTGCGAGGTCCTGCATCAGCCCGGTCAGCCCCTCTACCTTGAGGCGGATATCGACCCCGGCCGGCCCGACCGTGACGCGGTCAACCAGGGCTTGCACGATCCGCGCCTGCTCGCCAGGGAACAACTCGTCCCACATCGGATCCAGGCTCTCCAACGCCTCCCGCGTCTCCGCCTCGGTGATGCCCGGCGCGTCCGTCTGCGCCGCCCGCCAGGTGCCGACGATGATCTCGGGTTGCCGCAGTAGGGCCCGCACTTGCGCCATGACGGCATCCTCGATCTCCGCCGCCGCGATACGCCGCACCAGCGACGGGTCATCAATGGCGGCGCCTTTCAGGACGGACTGGCTGACGTAGTATCGATATTGCCGCCCCCGCCGCAGCGTGTGCACTGGCGACATGGCCCGCCCGTCGATCCCGAAGAGCAGGCCCCGCAGCAGCGCCGGCGTCTGCGAGCGGTTCTGGTTGGCCTTGGTGCGCGGACTGACTTGCAGCATCGCGTGCACCCGGTTCCACAAGTCCAACGGCACGATGGCCTCGTGCTCCCCCTTGTGGATCATGCCCTTGTGCGGCGCGTCGCCGATATAGGTGCGGTTGGCCAGCAGCTTGTAGAGGTAGCCCTTGTCGATCGGCCGACCCGTCTTGGTCATCACCCTCTTGTCCTGCAGCATCTTGGCCAGTTCAGTGCAGGAGCCGACCTCGATGAACTGCTCGAAGATCATCCGCACCGTCGCCGCCTCGGCCGCATTGACCACCAGCTTGCGGTCCTTCACGTCGTAGCCGAGCGGCACCTTCCCGCCCATCCACATGCCGCGGGCGCGGGAGGCGGCGAATTTGTCCCGGATGCGCTCACCAATCAATTCGCGTTCGAATTGGGCAAAGCTGAGCAGGATATTCAGCGTTAGGCGGCCCATGCTTGTCGTTGTGGAGAACGACTGAGTTACCGAGACGAAAGTAACCCCGTTCGCGTCGAAAACCTCGACCAGCTTCGAGAAGTCCATCAGGGCGCGGCTGAGGCGATCGATCTTATAACAAACGATAACATCCACCCTGCCTGCCGCGATGTCGGCCATCAACCGCTTCAGGGCCGGCCGCTCCAGCGTGCCGCCGGAGTAGCCGCCGTCATCGTAGCGGTCACGCAGCGCGAGCCAGCCCTCGTGGCGCTGGCTCGCGATATAGGCCTCGCAGGCATCGCGCTGGGCGTCGAGCGTGTTGTATTCCTTGTCCAATCCCTCGTCGGTCGACTTGCGGGTGTAGATGGCGCAGCGGGTCTTGCGGGTCGTCGCGGGCATCGCAGCGGTGGGCTTCTTGCTCATGCAAACCCCCGCTGGTTCTTCACGCCGAAGAACACCAGGCCATTCCACCGCGTGCCGGTGATGGCACGGGCCACCGCGGACAGGGATTTGTAGGGCCGCCCCTGCCATTCATAGCCGTCGGCCTGGACCGTGACACAGTGCTGCACCCCCTGCCATTCCCTGATCAGGCGCGTGCCGGCGATCGGCTTGGCATCATGGCGGATGCGGCGCAGGACGATATTGCCGCCGTCGAGTTGCTCGCCCAGCGCCTCGAGGCGTGCCACCGTCTCCGGCTTCAGTCCGCCATAAGCCAACTCCTGGATGCGATACCCGAGCCGCGACTGGATGTAGGTCTTGCTGAACGGCGGCGGCTCCGTGCCGAACAGCGTGCGCCACTGCTGCTTCAAATCTGCGATCGGCGTCGTCTTGAGCGCGGCGAGGCGGGCAAGGACGGTGTCCTTGGCGATGGTGGGGATGGGTTCGGTCATGTGCGTCTCCGGATTTTCGGTTTCGCATGACCGCGCTGGTAGGCAGTGAAGTCGAGGCAACATTCTCCAACGGAGTCAGTTACTTGTGTTACCGTCGCCTCTCGCCCGCGGAGCCGAAGCAGACCGCGCGCCAGGAGGGCGCAGACCTCTTGGAGGTCGGGTGGGAGATGCGGATTGACGCTGCGTTCGGTGCTACTGGGGCGATGCATCGCGCGACAATACAAATCGCTCCACCTCGCGGGGAGTGCGTTTTTGTAGCGCTACGATAAAATCTACCGGTGCGTCAATCCCGACCTCAGGAGCCGATTTGCCGTCCCAGCCAGATCACCCGACCGACCACGGCGACGTCGTTCGGGCTGACACTGCGCTGGGCGTCATACTGCTTGTTGTCCGACAGGATGGAGAGTTTGCCCTCGGCCACCTCGACCTGCAGCCGCTTGATCTGCAATCCGCCATCGGTGCGGATGACATAGATCCCGTCCTTCCGCTGCGGCCGCTTCTGCCCGAAGTCGACCAGGACCGAATCCCCCTGGCGCAACGTCGGCTCCATGGAATCGCCGTCCACCGTGATCACCGCCAACTGATCGAGTGGCGCATTGGTGATGGAGCGCAGCCAATCCTCGCGGAAGGCGATGCGGTAGAGCACGGTCTCGCTGTCGATCGCCCGCCCCGGTCCTGCGGAGGCCCGCGCATCGTAAACCGGCAGCAAAGCCCAGCTATCTCCTGCCATCACCACCAGTTCGGCCGACAGCGACCGACCCGGCAGAGCCGTCGCCGCCTCGGGCTTGCGGCTGGCACGTTGACCGAGCAGTGCCGAGGCCTGCACCGCGGTGGTCACCAAGCCCTCTAGCGCCGCAGCCTCATGACCAAACAACAGGGCCTGCCAGGTGATGCCCAGCGGCACCGCCAACTCGCGCGCCGCTCGCGGCGTCAGCGGTCGTCGCCCGGCCTCATAGGCACGATAGGTGGCTTCCGGGATGCCCGCGAGACGGGCCAACTCGGCGCCACTGCCGATGCCCTTCTCCTCGCGAATGCGTTTCAGACGGTCTGATGTATGTTCCATGCGTTGCATTATGTAGCGCTTTCCTTGGGAGTGTGTAGCGCTTATTTTTTTTCAGAACAAGCCTATTTTGTGACGCGACTTTATGTTTTTGTCCGACCTATGAGCCAGCACACATCACCCAGTCGCTCTCAGTCCAAGCGCCGGTCAACCGGGCTTTCCCGCCCACTCGCCCTGCCTACCAGCTTCGCCGGGGTCATCGGTCTGTGGCCCAGCGCCGCCGAACTCGCCGAGGTGCTTGACGTCGAAGCCGTCACCGTCCGCGCGTGGCGCCGCCGCGGCATTCCCGCCCGCTACTGGTCGGCCGTGGCGCTGGCCGCACGTCTCAGCAACCGCCCGGTCGACGAGCGCCTGCTCGCCGAACTCGGCTCGCTCAGGAGCCATCGCCATGGGTAAGGCATCACGTGACAAGGGCCTGCGCCGCGAGCGCGCCATCGTCGACCTGCACAGCAAATGCGGCCTCCGCGCCGAACGGGTGCCGTTGTCCGGCGCCACGCACTACCGCGGCAATGGCGCCGACGTCGATCTCTACGTCCGCGGCAGCGCGCCGGTAAAGGCCGAGGTCAAGGCCCGCGGCGACGGCGATGGGTTCCGCACCCTTGAGCGCTGGCTCGGCGGCAATGACGCCCTGTTCCTCTGGCGCGACCGCGCTGCCCCCTTCGTCGTCCTGCCGCTGCATGTCTGGCTCGAGATCGCCGGCCGCAGTGCCCGGTGCGATGCCGACCTCGATACCGACCGGCGCGCCCGCCGCCGTGACATCGAGTTGGGCCCGGTTCCTGCCAACGACGCTATCGCCCGCGACGTCGCCTGACACCGAGGATCGCCCCGCCTGTGCCTGTCCTCAATCCGAATGGAGAACATATGCTGAACAATAGACCTCGATTGGCCGATTTGCAGGGCATGGACGTGCCGCAGATCGCCCGTCTGCCCGTCGACCAGCTAGCCGTGCTGGTCGAGGATGTCGACGAGATGAAGGCCGAAGCCAAGCGGCTCGGCGACCTGTTGAGCCTCGCCTTGCACCAGCGCTTCGGCGATGCCGCCGCCACGTTGCGGCACGCCGAGGGCAAGGACACCGGCCGCGTTCGTCTCACCGAGAACGGATGCGAGATCATCGCCGATCTCGCGAAAAAAGTGTCGTGGGACCAATCCCGCATGGCCGAAGCGCTCGCCACCCTGCGCGCCTGGGGCGAAAGCCCAGCCGACTACGTGACCACCGAGGTGAGCGTCCCCGAGAGCCGCTTCACCGCCTGGCCGCCGCGCATCCGCGCGCTGTTTGAACCCGCCCGCACCGTCGCGGCCGGGCGTCCTTCCTACACCCTGAGGAGCATTCATCCGTGAACAAGTACGTCCCTATGGGCCAGCGCGTCCGTGAGGCCGGCGACCAGGCCGTGCCGATGCTGGTCGACATCCTGATCAGAGCCGCGGCGCAGACCTGCGCGGCCATCGATGCGCTGGGTGACGAGACCGAGCCGCCCAACCTCGAGGAAATCGATCAGCGTCTGACGAACATCCTTCGCATCCTGATGATGGGAGAGAAGTGATGCACGAACTCCGCATCGAGGCCGCCATCCCGCTGGCCGGCGATGCCATCGCCCGGGCCAAGGATGTCGCGGCCTTCGAGGCCACCCTCGATCCGTTCACCGAGGCGGTCGCCCGCGCCGGCGGTCGCATCAGCGTCGACGTCATCAAGGCCAAGCCGCGGACCGCCCAGGCCACCGATAGAAAGGAACCCAACTGATGGCGATCTCCCTCGCCTCCCTGCACCGCAGCGGCGCGCCGCAGCCACCACGGCTGCTGGTCTACGGCGTCGCCGGCGTCGGCAAAACCAAGCTGGCAACTGACGCGCCGGCGCCAGTGTTCCTGCAGACCGAGGACGGTCTCGGTAAGCTGGATGCGGCCACCTTCGGGGTGCTGCGCAGCTACGCCGATGTCCAGGATGCGCTCGACGTCCTGCTGGAGCAGCCGCACGACTTCCAGACGGTCGTGGTCGATAGCCTCGACTGGCTGGAGCCGCTGATCTGGCGGGAGACGGCCGCGCGCAATAAGTGGACTGACATCGAGCAGCCCGGCT
>CAIYPH010000364.1 GCA_903928045.1 uncultured Rhodospirillales bacterium | reverse complement strand
GCTTGGCCGCCAGCACCACCACCCCTACGGCGAACATCTGGTCTCGCTGACCGGACAAGCGCCGATGCCCCGACACCGCCGAGCGCAAATCCCTGCCAAGCTTCGCCCCCAGCCCCGCGAGCCCGCCACTATCCGCCGCATGGCCGAACGCCGCGCCCATGACGGCGCCAAACGGCCCCAGAATGGCGAACCCCGCGACCCCGCCGATAATCTTGCCCCACACGCACCCAACCCCAAACCTATCCCCCCATACCACGCCGGAGCAAACCGCACCAAAGCGGCTTCAACCGCTTGCCCCAAACCCGCTTGGATGCGCATTCTCCGGCCGGTTGATGGAGTGGCGTGATGTCGGCTTGGCAGTTCTGGATTGATCGTGGGGGCACTTTCACCGACATCGTGGCGCGCGATCCAGGGGGGCTTCTGTCCACGCATAAGCTGTTGAGCGAGAACCCGGACCGATATCGCGACGCGGCGATTGCCGGCATCAAGTCGGTGCTGGGCGTCGCGCTGGATGCACCGATCCCGGCAGGGCTGGTCGAATGCGTGAAGATGGGCACCACGGTGGCCACCAATGCGCTGCTGGAGCGCAAGGGCGACCGGACGCTGCTGCTGGTCAATCGCGGCTTTGCCGATGCGCTGAGGATCGGCAACCAGGCGCGGCCGCGGCTGTTTGATCTGAAGGTGGTGCTGCCGTCTCTCTTATATGAAGAGGTTGCCGAGGTCGGCGGCCGTATGGGCGTCGGCGGCGAGGAGATCGAGCCGCTCGATGAGGCGGCGGCGCGGGCGGCCTTGGCTGCGGCACGGGCCAAGGGCATCGCGGCGGTGGCGATCGTGATGATGCATGCCTGGAAGTATCCGGCGCATGAGCAACGCCTGGCCGAACTGGCTCGCGAGGCCGGCTTCACCCAGGTTTCAACCAGCAACGAGGTGAGCCCGCTGCTGAAGCTGGTGCCGCGTGGCGATACGACGGTGGTGGATGCCTATCTCTCGCCGATCCTGCGCCGCTACGTGCAGCAGGTGGCCTCCGAGCTGGAGGGGGTGAAGCTCTATTTCATGCAGTCCAACGGCGGGCTGGCGGAGGCGCTCTCCTTCCAGGGGAAAGACGCGATTCTCTCCGGCCCGGCGGGTGGCATTGTCGGTGCGGCGCGCACGGCCGCGATGGCCGGGATCAGCGACGTGATCGGCTTCGACATGGGCGGCACATCGACGGACGTGGCACTTTATGCCGGTGCGTTTGAGCGGGCTTTCGAGACCGAAGTGGCCGGCGTGCGGATGCGCGCGCCGATGATGGCGATCAACACGGTGGCCGCCGGCGGCGGCTCGATCCTGCATTTCGACGGTGCGCGCTTCCGCGTGGGGCCGGACAGTGCCGGCGCCAATCCCGGCCCGGCCTGCTATCGCCGCGGCGGGCCGCTCGCGGTGACGGACGCCAATGTCTGCGTTGGCAAGATCCAGCCCGCGCATTTCCCGGCGATTTTCGGCCCCGGCGGCAATGAGCGGCTGGATGGCGAGACCGTGCTGGCCCGCTTCACCACGCTGGCCGACGAGATTGGCGTGGCGACCGGCACGCGGCCCGATCCGCGTGATGTCGCCGAGGGCTATCTGCGCATCGCGGTCGCCAACATGGCCAATGCGATCAAGCAGGTCTCGGTGGAGAAGGGGCATGATGCCACCCGCTTCGCCCTGCAATGCTTCGGCGGCGCCGGCGGGCAGCATGCCTGCCTGGTCGCCGATGAGCTGGGCATGGAGACGGTGTTCATCCACCCCTATGCCGGCGTGCTGAGCGCCTATGGCATGGGGCTCGCGGACCAAACGGTGATGCGCGAGCAGGCGGTGGAGAAGGTGCTGTCAGACGCCATCATGCCGGAACTCGCCGAACTCGCGGCGCGGCTGGAGGGCACCACGCGGGCCGAACTGGCACGCCAGGGCGCGGCGACCGCGGCGATCACCGCGGCGCGGCGGCTGCACGTGCGCTACCAGGGCACTGAAGCCGCGCTGATCATCGATTTCGCCGATGCCGCGACGGTGACGGCCAATTTCACCGCGGCGCATCGTGTGCGCTTCGGCTTCGCCACCCCCGGCCGCCCGTTGATCGTGGAAGCCGTGGCGGTGGAAGCCACCTCGCCGGGCGAGGCGGTGGCGGAGGCGACCATCCCCGCCCGTACCGGCGGCGCGCCGGAGCCGGTCGACACCGTCTCGATGTGGTCAGGCGGCCAGGCGCATGCCACGCCGGTGTTCGAGCGCACCGCCCTGTGCGCGGGCGATCGCATCGCCGGCCCCGCGCTGATCCGCGAGGCCAATGCGACCACGGTGGTGGAGCCGGGATGGACCGCCGAGGTCACCGCGCTCGACCATATGCTGCTGCGGCGCACCACCAAGCGCGAGCTGCGCATCGCCGCCGGCACGGATCGGGCCGATCCGGTGCTGCTGGAGCTGTTCAACAACCTGTTCATGAACGTCGCCGAGCAGACCGGCGCGGTACTGCAGAACACCTCGATGTCGGTGAACATCAAGGAGCGGCTGGATTTCTCCTGCGCGATCTTCGACAGCACCGGCGCCCTGGTCGCCAATGCGCCGCACGTGCCGGTGCATCTCGGCGCCATGGGCGAGAGCGTGCGCACGGTGCTCAACCGCCGCGGCACCACGCTGAAGCCGGGCGACGTGGTGGCGCTCAACAACCCCTATAACGGCGGCACCCATCTGCCCGACGTCACCGTGATCACCCCGGTGTTCGACGCGACGGGCACGCGGATCGACTTCTTCGTCGGCTCCCGCGGGCATCACGCCGATATCGGCGGCATCACCCCGGGTTCCACCCCGCCGGCCTCCAAGACGCTGGAGGAGGAGGGCGTGGTGATCGACGATTTTCTGCTCGTGGCGCAGGGTGAGTTCCGCGAGGCGGAATTCCGCGCGCTGCTGGCCTCCGCGAAATACCCGGCCCGCAGCCCGGACGTGAACGTCGCCGACATCAAGGCCCAGGTCGCCGCCAACGAGAAGGGCGTGCAGGAGTTGCGCCGCGTCGTCGGCCAGTACGGCTGGGATACCGTGCGCGACTACATGAAGCACGTGATGGACAACGCCGAAGAGAGCGTCCGCAAGGTGCTCGATCGCATCGGCGACGGAGCCTATGACTACGTGATGGACAGCGGCCTGCCCCTGAAGGTCCGCGTCACCGTCAACAAGGCCACCCGCTCGGCGGTGGTCGATTTCACCGGCACTGGCAAGCAAAGCCCGGATAACTTCAACGCGCCCCCGGCGGTGACTAGGGCGGCGGTGCTCTACGTGTTCCGCTGCCTGGTCGGCACCGATATCCCGTTGAATGACGGGTGCCTCAAGCCGATCGAGATCATCATCCCGCCCGGCACCTTCCTCTCGCCCTACCCGGGCGCGGCGGTGGTGGCGGGGAATACCGAGGTGTCGCAGGCCACCTGCAACGCGCTGTTCGGCGCGCTCGGCACGCTGGCCTGCTCGCAGGCGACGATGAACAACTTCCTGTTCGGCGACGCCACACGGCAATACTACGAGACCATCTGCGGCGGCATGGGCGCCGGCCCCGGCTTCGACGGGACGGACGCGGTGCAGACCCACATGACGAACACGCGGATGACCGACCCGGAAATCCTCGAACTGCGCTACCCCGTGGTGATGGAGGAATTTTCCATCCGCCGTGGTTCGGGCGGCGTCGGCGCCTCGCGCGGCGGCAACGGCTCGCGCCGGCGCATCCGCTTCCTGGAGCCGATGACGGCGGTGATCGTATCCTCGCGCCGCAACGTCGCGCCCTTCGGCCTCGAAGGCGGCGCCGATGGCGCGGTCGGGCGGCAACGGGTGGATCGCGCGGGCGGCGGGCAGGATGTGCTGACCGGCACGGATCGCGCGGAACTGGCGCCGGGCGACATCTTCGTTATCGAGACGCCGGGCGGCGGCGGCTACGGCCGGGCGGCGTGATGCCGCTCACGGACTGAGCATGCGCGGGCGGCATTGGCTTGTCCTCGGTGCCGCGGTGCTCGTCGCGGCGCTGGGGATCGGCGCCTTCGTGCTGCCAGGATTGTTCGACTGGAATCGCCTGCGCCCGGAAATCGCCACGCTCGCCGGCAACGCGCTCGGCAGGCAGGTGCGGATCGACGGGCGGGTCGGCCTGGTGCTGCTGCCCGAGCCGGTGCTGACGGCGGAGCGCGTCAGCTTCGGGCTCGAGGGCGAGGGACGCATGACGGCGACCAGCCTCCGCCTGCGGGTCGCCCCTTGGGCACTGCTGGCCGGGCGGATTGAGGCGCGCGAGTTGGTACTGCGTGGCATGGAGCTGCGCCTCCCCTGGCCGCTTCCGCCGGACGCGCTGGCAATTCGTGCCCCGGACTGGCTCGGCGCGCTGGCCGCGAGGATAGAACGTGGGCGTGTGGTGCTCGGCGCGGTCGAGCTATCCGAGGTCAACGCCACCCTCACCACGTCGGCGGGATCGGGCACCTATCAGGTCGGCGGCACCGCGATGCTCGCCGGACGGCCCTGGAGATTCGCCGTCAGCCTTACCCAGCCCGGCAGTGATGGCGCGGCAGGGGTGACCGCGAGCCTCGATGGCACCGGCCCGGCCCAGGGCATCGGCGCCGCGATCACCGGGCAGGCCGCAACCGACGGCGGGTTCATCGGTCGGATCTCGCTGCGGGCGGCCGATCTCTCGGCGCTGCTGCCCGCCCCACCGCTGCCGTTGCGGGCGGAGGGGCGGGTGACGGTGGCGGGCGGCCTCGCCGCGGCGGATGACCTCGCGGCCGATCTCGGCGGGGCGCCGCTGCGCGCGGCGGTGGCCTTCCGTGTCAGCCCCCAGGCGCGGCTCGATATCGCGCTGACCGCGAGCCGCCTCGATCTCGACCCCTGGGTCACCGCATCACGCGAAATCGCGCCGCTGCCGCTCACCCTCGGCATCGACGTCTCCGCCGAGGCCGCCAGGCTCTTCGGTGGCACGCTGCGCGGCCTGCGCGCCGCAGCCGACATCGCCGGCGGCCAGATCGAACTGCGCGAATTGCGCGCCACCCTGCCGGGCGAGGCGCAACTGCGCGCCGCCGGACGGGTCACGCCGCCGACGGGCGGCCAAGGGGCGAAGCTCGATCTCTACGCCGCCCTCACCGCCCCGGCGGCCCGCGCAACGCTGGGCTGGCTCTGGCCGGCCGTCGCGCTGCCCCCCGGCGTGATGGCCACCGCGGCGCTGTCCGGCCATGTGGTCGCCGAGGCCGGCACCATCACCGTCGACAACCTGACCGGCGCCACCGACGACACCACGATCGACGGCGGCGGATCTCTGCGGCTCACCGCGCGCCCGGCACTCACCGCGGCGCTGAAGCTCGGCCGGGTCGACCTCGGGCCATGGCTGGACCGTCTGGCCGCCCCCGCGTGGCTGCAGGGCTTCGACACCGACCTCCGCCTCGACGCCGCGCAGGTTACCGCCGCCGGCGTCACGGCCGATACAGTGGTGGTCGAGGCGGCGTCCGAACCGGCGAAGCTGACGCTGAAGCGCCTCGAGGCCGG
>CAIYPH010000363.1 GCA_903928045.1 uncultured Rhodospirillales bacterium | reverse complement strand
TTTTTGCTTCTTTTTTCAAAAAGAAGCGCTTGCTTCCTTACTTGACGATCTGATCCAACCGATACCCCTGAGCGAACAACAGCGCGCGCAGATTGCCGTAACGCACCTGCGCCCGCGCCTCGGCCGCCACGATCGGCTTCGCGTGATAGGCCACGCCGAGCCCGGCCTCGCGCAGCATGGCCAGATCATTGGCGCCATCGCCCACCGCCAGCGTCGCGCTGAGCTGAATGCCGCGGGCTTCGGCGAGTTCGATCAGCGTGGCGAGCTTGGCGTCCCGATCGAGGATCGGCTCGCCCACCTCCCCCGTCAGCACCGCTCCATCATGCAGCAACTCGTTGGAGCGGTGGATGTCGAAGCCCACCAGCGCCGCCACCCGCCCGGTGAAGAAAGTGAAGCCGCCCGAGACCAGCGCCGTGGTCGCGTTATGCGCCTTCATGGTGGCCACCAGCTCCCGCGCGCCGGGCGTCAGCTTGGTCGCCGCCCACGTCTTCCCCAGCGCATCGAGCGGCAGGCCCTTGAGCATCGCCACGCGCTGGCGCAGCGCCTCGGAGAAATCGATCTCGCCGTTCATGCTCATCTTGGTGATCGCCGCGATCTCGTCCTTCAACCCGGCAAAAGCGGCGATCTCGTCGAGCGTCTCGGAGGTGACGATCGTGCTGTCCATATCGGCGATCAGCAGCGCCTTGCGCCGGTTGCGCGGCTTGGTGGTGATGGTGTCGATCGCCGCCCCCTCCAGCGCGACGTCGAGCACCGTCGCGAGCGGCACGTTGCGGCACGGGATATCGGCGGCCTCGCGCGGTGAGAGCACGCGGGGCTGCCCGCCATCGACGGCCTGGCGCACGCGTTCGATCACCGCGTCGCTCAGGGTGGTTTGGGTGCGGTCGGCGATCAGCGTAAGAATATAACTCATGCGCGCCGTATGGGACGGTCGCAGCCCCGCTGCAAGAGATTCAAGCAAGAGATGGATGAGCTTCCGCGTGCCTTGATCCTCGCCGGGCCGACCTGCAGCGGCAAGTCGGCGCTCGCCCTCGGGCTGGCGCGCGCGCTCGGCGGCGTGGTGATCAACGCGGATTCCATGCAGGTCTACCGCGAACTCCGCATCGTCACCGCCCGCCCGAGTGAAGCGGAGGAGGCGATGGCGCCCCACGCCCTCTACGGCGTCCGCCCCGCCGCGGAAGCCGGCAGCGTCGCCTGGTGGCGCGATGCCGCGCTGGCGGCGATGGAGGACGCGCGGGCCAAGGGCCTGCTGCCGATCCTCTGCGGCGGCACCGGGATGTATTTCGCCGCGCTCACCGACGGCATCGCTGACATCCCCGAAATCCCCGAGGAGGCGCGGGCCGAGGCGCGCTGGCTGCTCGCCGAGCATGGGCCGAAGGGGCTCCATGCCGCGCTCGCCAAGGTCGATCAGGCCACCGCCGCCCGCCTGCGCCCGTCGGACAGCCAGCGCGTCGCCCGCGCCTGGGAGGTCTGGCGCGGCACCGGGCGCGGCCTCGCCGCCTGGCAGCGCGAGGGCGCCACCCCCGCCCCCTGGCACTTCCAAGCGATCCTGCTGGACCCGCCACGCGACGCGCTCCGCGCCGCCATCGCCGGCCGCTTCGCTGGCATGGTCGCCGAGGGCGCGCTCAATGAGGTCCGCGCCCTGCTCTCCCTCGGGCTCGACCCCGCCTTGCCCGCCATGCGCGCCCATGGCGTGCCCCAACTCGGCGCCCATCTGCGCGGCGAGATCAGCCTCGCCGAGGCCTGCCGCCAGGCCGAGATCGTCACCGGCCAATACACCAAGCGCCAGACGACGTGGTTCCGACATCGCCGTTTGGCGCCGGACGGGCATGCGCATACGATCCATGCGCGAATTGCAGGTTTGGAGCAATTTTCGGAAAGTAAAAAGGCGGATTTGTTTGCGTTTATTCAGAACGCCGGTTGACCCCGGCGGCGGAGCGGCGTAAGGGAGCGCCCATGAGCCAGACCCAGACTGCCCCCGATGCTGCCCAGCAACCCGAGCTTCAGGCCGGTGCCGAAGTGCTGCTTCGCGCGCTGAAGGAACAGAACGTCGAGGTTATCTTCGGCTATCCCGGCGGCGCGGTACTGCCGATTTACGACGCGATCTTCAACCAGAACGCGATTCGCCACGTGCTGGTGCGCCACGAGCAGGCCGCGGTGCATGCCGCCGAGGGCTATGCCCGCTCCACCGGCAAGGTCGGCTGCGTCCTGGTGACCTCGGGTCCCGGCGCCACCAACGCCGTCACCGGTCTGGCCGACGCCCAGTGCGACTCGGTGCCGTTGGTTTGTCTGACCGGTCA
>CAIYPH010000362.1 GCA_903928045.1 uncultured Rhodospirillales bacterium | reverse complement strand
TTTTTGCTTCTTTTTTCAAAAAGAAGCGCTTTCTTCCTTCACTCACCACCTGTTCAAACCTTCCGCCGCGGCGTCCGGTCCTCGAGATCGGCCGGCGCAACGGCGACCCCGCTGGCAGCCAATGCGAGGCAGACGACCTGCTTCTGTGTCAGCCCCTCCGCCTTGGCCTTGGCCGTCAACGCGTTGATGGTGGACATACGCAGCCGCAAGTTGAGGGTGCTTGGCCGGTCATCGACTGTGACTCGCGCCGGCGGCAAGGCCGGTGCCTCGGCACTGGCTATCCGCAAAGCCTCCTCGGCCGAGGGGCGGCCAGTGCGCGGCTTGAGGTTCTTCATCGGGGGATCCACCCTTTTTCGCGCAGCTCCGCCAGCAGACCGGCAATTTCCGTCACCGCCGGGCCCGCCGCGGGAATCCGGCCGGAATAGGAGAGCTCGCCATAGGCTACGAGGTCGCTCAAGGTCGCTTCCAGGCGCGGTAATCCGGCCGCCGCGATTTCGGCCATGGCATGCTTGGTCAACTGTGTGCGGCGGACCTTATTGAGCAGCACCGCAGCCGGGATCTCCCGCCGCGCCGCCCGCGCCAGCCCCTCGGCGAGGCGCACGGTCTTTTCCGCCTCGGTGACATCGGCCTCCCCGCTGAGGGTCGGCACGATAATGGCGTCCGCGCTCGTCATTGCCACCGCCGCGGCGCGATTCCCGAAGCCGGCGGTATCGACGATCACCACATCCGCCTCACCCGCCACGCGATCGATCAAATGGGCGAGCCTGGTCTCGTCGACCTCGGCATGGGTCTCAAAGGCCGCGCCCTCATAGGCGCCGGCGGCCCAGCGGCTGAAGGCCTGCGTAGGGTCGGCGTCGAGCGCCACCACTCGGCGCCCGGCGGCGGCGAGCGAGCCCGCCAGCAGCATTGCCACCGTCGTCTTGCCCGGGCCGCCCTTGGAGCTCGCAATGGTCAGAACCGTCACTAAAACCCCCGCTGGGACATCCACACGTCAGGATATCAACATGCAAAGACACGCTCACGTCGTTACATATGCCTCCGCGCCGGGGCAAGGGGTGTCGGTAGAGTCCCCACAATTTGCAGATTCAGACCCTTGTGGCACGGTCTTGCGATGAAATCGGCCAGCGCTGCGTCGAAACCGGGGACTCTACCGACACCTCGCGCGGGCCCCACAAACGAAAACCGGGGGACTTGCCCCCGGTAAACCCGCTCTGCCCTCAGCCGCGGGCGATTTGCCGCTCGGGGATCGGTGGCCGCGATGGCAGCAGCCGGACGCCGTCCTCATCGACCTCCACCCCCGCCTCCGGATACACCGCCAGCGCGAGCTTGAGATTGCTGATGAAGGTCGGTTTGAACTGCCGCTGGCTCTTGAACCCGGCGCCGAACTGCTGATGCAGCCGTGCCCAGCGGATCGAGGTCGGCTTGCTCAGCACATGCAGCCGGTAGGCGAGCCAGACATAGAGATCAAGCCCCATGGAGTTGTTCTGGATCGCCCGGATCGCCGGTTCCCACAGCGGCACGGGGTGGCGGCTCAGCGCGTCATAGAAGGACTGGCTGATCCGCACTGTCTCAACAAACATCGTGGCCTGGCGATCGTCCGGCCCATTCGGTTCGAGGAACAGCACGCCGTCATCGACGATCCGCTCCGAGGAAAATCCGGTGCCCCCATTCGCGTTCTGGTAAAAAAACGTGAGTTTGCAGATGGATAGCCGCGTCGCCTGGTCCCGCACCTCGCGGATGGACTTGCCACCCTGCGCAATCCCCATCCGCCGCAGCCACTCCCGCATGGACTTCCCGAGTTCCACTTCGCGGGATCGCGAGCGAAGCGCCTGGGTTTGCAGATACAGCAGGATCAGCCGCGCCCGGCTGCCATAGGGCACGCCGACGAATTCGCCCTCATTGGTGCCGGGCCGGATCAGGCGGCCGGGCTCGATCATCAACGTCAGGCGCTCGGACTGGCGGATCCATTCCTTTTCCGGCGGCAGGCGCTTATGCGGCAAGGAAGCTTGGCAGAACCCGCTATAGGTGACGCCGATCGCGTCGTCCTCTTCTGCCAGAATGTCGGCAGCCAGACGGACGAGGTGGCGCTCGGCCGGATCGACCTTCTTGAGCGCCTCTTCCCTGCCATGCTCAATCACCAGCCGATGAACCGTGCCCACGCGATACTCCCTCGCCGTTACCAGCTCTTGAGCCCCTTATACATCCCGGCTGGCACCCTGTCGCCGGGGACTCTCCCGACACAGACTATTTGAAAAGACTAATAGATTTCCTATTAGAGTCTGTCAGTAAAGTCCCCGGGATAACCCGGGATTCAGGGCCTTCGTGTCGGTAGAGCCCCCGGGAAGTGTCGGTAGAGTCCCCGGGATATCGGAGGTGGGCTGTGGATAAGAAGGAAGCGGTTCTTTTTTGAAAAAAAGAACCAAAAAAATTTTATCCACTGGCTGCGGAGTCACTCCGGGCAGCCGTGAACCAAACGGA
>CAIYPH010000361.1 GCA_903928045.1 uncultured Rhodospirillales bacterium | reverse complement strand
TTTTTGCTTCTTTTTTTCAAAAAAGAAGCCCTTCCTTCCCTTCACCGTCCTCCGCTAGCATCGATCCCCAGAAGGCCCAAGGCCACGCAACGGGAGGATACGGAATGCGGGCCTACCTGGTCCGGCGGCTGCTGGCGCTTGTGCCGACGCTGTTTTTTGCCAGTCTGATCGTGTTCAGCACGGTGCGGATGATACCCGGCGACATCATCGACATGATGATCGCGCAGAATGACATCGGCTCGAAGGTCTCCCGCCAGGCGCTGGAGGCGGCGCTGGGGCTCGATCAGCCGGTGCTCACGCAATACCTGGTCTGGGTGAAGGCGATCTTGCTGCATGGCGATTTTGGCAAATCGCTGTGGCAGCAATCCCCGGTGCTGGAGGAGATCCTCACCCGTATTCCCGTGACGTTCGAGCTGGGCATCATGGCGCTCATCGTGGCGCTGGTGGTGGCGATCCCGATCGGGGTGATTTCGGCGCTGCGGCAGGATAGCTGGGGCGATTATATCGGGCGGTCGTTTTCGATCCTTATGCTCGCCGTGCCCGGCTTTTGGATGGGCACCATGGTGATGGTGTTCCCCTCGATCTGGTGGGGCATCTCGCCCGAGGTGAAGTTCGTGCCCTTCCATGAAGACCCCTGGGGCAATTTCATCCAGATGGCGATCCCCGCCGTCATCCTCGGCACCTCGCTCTCGGCGGTGACGATGCGGATGACGCGCACGATGATGCTGGAGGTGCTGCGGCAGGATTACATCCGCACCGCCTGGGCCAAGGGGCAAAACGAGCGCGGCGTGGTGATCCGCCACGCGCTGCGCAACGCGCTGATCCCGGTGGTGACGCTGATCGGCCTGCAGGCGCCGATCCTGATCGGCGGCGCGGTGATCATGGAGCAGATCTTCGTCATCCCCGGCATGGGGCTGTTGCTGCTCGAGGCCGTCAGCCGGCGCGATTATCCGGTGATCACCGCCGTCTTCCTCATCGTCGGTGTGGCGGTGGTGCTGATCAATCTGCTGGTCGATCTCAGCTACGGGCTGCTCGATCCCAAGGTGAGGTTCCGCTGATGTCGGCCACCACGCTGCCGGCCGCGCCGCGCTCCCCCTTCATCGCCGGCGTGATCCGGCTGTTCCGCGAAAAGCCGCTCGGCGCCATTGGCGCGGTGATCGTGCTGGTGTTCCTGTTCTCAGGCATCTTCGCCGACCAGCTCGCCCATTTCGGGGTGAACCAGATCAGCCCGGTCAACCGCTTGAAACCGCCCTCCGGCCGCTTCTGGTTCGGCACCGACCATTTGGGGCGGGACATGTATTCCCGCATCCTGTTCGGCGCGCGGCTCTCGGTGATCATCGGCCTCTCGGCCGCGACCATCGCGACCCTGATTTCCGTCACGCTCGGCATCGTCAGCGGCTATTTCGGCGGCAAGATCGACATGATCGTGCAGCGGGTGGTGGATGCCTGGATGAGCTTCCCGGAGCTGATCATCCTCATCGTCGTGGTCTCGGTGGTGGGGCCGGGGATGTTCCAGGTGATCGGCATATTGGGCCTCACCTTCGGCATCGGCGGCTCGCGCATCATCCGCGGCGCCGTGGTTTCGGTGCGCGAGAACATGTACATCCACGCCACCCAGTCGATGGGCGCCAGCACCAAGCGCGTGCTGCTGCGGCACATCCTGCCCAATATCATGGCGCCCATCCTGGTGCTGTTCAGCACCCGCGTGGGCGCGGTGATCCTGGTGGAATCCGGCCTCTCCTTCCTCGGCTTCGGCGTGCCGCCGCCGGCGCCCACCTGGGGCTCGATGCTGTCGGGCACCGGGCGCACCTACATGTATCTCGCCCCCTGGCTCGCGCTCGCCCCCGGCCTGTGCCTGACGCTGGTGGTCTACGGCATCAACGTGTTTGGCGATGCGTTGCGCGATCTGCTCGATCCGCGCATGCGGGGGAGCCGGTGACATGACGGCCGACGTCGAGGCATCCCAAAGCGGAACAACGAGACAGCGAGGCAGCGAGAAGCTGTGCCCTCGCCGTCTCGCTGTCTCGTTGTTCCACTTTTTTGACCTCCTGCGCAGGACCCAACCGATGATCCGCTTTCTTGCCCTCCTCGCCCTGCTGCTCGGCAGCGCCGCCCAGGCCCAGCCGATGAAGCCGCAATACGGCGGCAATCTCGAAATCGGCACGGTCAACGCCACCATCTCGGCCTTGTCGTTCGACCCGGCGGATTTCGCCTGGAAGCTCAACCACGACACCGGCTTGTATTTCGAGACGCTGTTCGCCGGCGACCTCGACAAATCCATCCGCAAGGGCGGCAAATACAGTTTCAAGCCGGATGCCTGGTTGCCCACCGAATCCATCCGCGGCGAGCTGGCCGAGAGCTGGGAATGGACCGAGAATCCGCTGGCGGTGGTGATCCATCTGCGCAAGGGCATCATGTGGCCGGCCAAGCCCGGGGTGATGGAGAGCCGGGAGTTCACCGCGGATGACGTGGTGTTCAGCCTCAACCGGCAGAACGCCAGCCCGAAGAAGGTTCCCGGCTACTTCGATTTCGTCGAGACATTCGAGGCGCGCGACCGCTACACCGTGGTGGTGCCGATGAAGGAATACAACGCCGAATGGGACTATCGGTTCGGCTGGGGCTACTATTCGCAGATCATCCCCAAGGAATTGGTGGCGGCCGGCATTTCCAACTGGAAGAACGCGGTGGGCACCGGGCCGTTCCAGATCACCGAATACGTGCAGGGCAACGCGCAGACCTACAGCAGGAACCCGAACTACTGGGACAAGGAGAAGATCGACGGGGCGGAGTACAAAATCCCGTTCGTCGACAAGGTGACCTACCGCATCATCAAGGACGAGGCGACCCAGCACGCGGCGCTGCGCACCGGCAAGCTCGACGTGCTGGAGGCGATCCGCTGGCAGGCGGTCGATCAGATCAAGAAATCGGCGCCGCAGCTCAAATGGTCCAAGTGGCTGGCGATGTCCGGCACCTATTTGTCCATGCGGGTGGACCAGAAGCCGTTCAATGATGTCCGCGTGCGGCGCGCGCTCAACATGGCCGTCAACAAGGCGGAGATCGTCAAGGAATATTACGGGGGGAATGCCGAGCTGTTCGCCTTCCCGCAGCACCCCGAATATATCGGCTACTTCCAGCCGCTGGCGGAAATGCCGGCGGGCGTGAAGGAGTTGTTCGAATACAACCCGGACAAGGCGAAGAAGCTGCTGGCCGAGGCCGGCTATCCCAACGGGTTCACTTTCAAGACGCAGGTCTGTTCCTGCTCGCCCGACAACATGGACCTGCTGCCATTGGTCGCCGGGTATCTCGAAGAAATCGGCGTGAAAATCGAAATCCAGCCGATGGAATACGGCGCCTTCCTTTCGGCGATGACGACGCAGACCAACGCGGCCGGCTATTTCATGTCAAACGGCCACACCAACCCCACCACCACCATCCGCAAGAACTTCGTGCCCGGCCAGGTCTGGAACCCCTCGCAGTGGAACGACCCGGCGTTTTCCGCCCGCGTCGCCGAGATGTACCGCACGCGCGACGAGCCGACGCGGCAGAAGATGATCAAGGAAATGACCATCGAGATGCTCGACAAGGCGCCCTACATCTGGCTGCCCACCCCCTACGTGTTCACGGCCTGGTGGCCCTGGGTGAAGAACTATGACGGCGAACTGCGCGTCGGCGCGGTGAAGCCGGGGCCGGTCTATGCGCGGATGTGGATCGACCAGGAGATGAAGAAGAAGATGGGGTTTTGAAGATGAAGGATCTTCTTTTTTTGAAAAAAAAGAAGCAAAAAAACTTTTATCCTTTTGGCGGCGGGGTGGTGGCACCATCGCGGGACCGCTCCGAACCAGTGGGTAAAAGTTTTTTGGTTCTTTTTTCCAAAAAAGAACCGCTTCCTTGACCCTCCTCTCCGTCCGCGGCCTCACCACCCGCTTCCGCACCGACCGTGGCGCGCTCACCGCGGTCGATGACGTCTCCTTCGATCTGGATGAGGGGGAGACGCTGGCGATCGTCGGCGAGTCGGGCTCGGGCAAATCCGTCACCGCGCTGTCGCTGATGCGCCTCATCGCCCAGCCGGCCGGGCAGATCGTGGCGGGCAGCGCGATGTTCGAGGGCAAGGACCTGTTGGCGCTGTCGGAGGAGGAAATGCGCTCGGTGCGCGGTGATCGCATCGCCATGATTTTCCAGGAGCCGATGACCTCGCTCAACCCCTCGATATCCGTCGGCGCCCAGGTAGGCGAGCCGATGGTGCTGCATCGCGGCTCCACCTGGCAGGCGGCGATGGCCAAGGCGGGCGAGCTGCTCGACCGCGTGCGCCTGCCCGATGCCCGCGCCCGGGTGAACGCCTATCCCCACCAGTTCTCCGGCGGCCAGCGCCAGCGCGCG
>CAIYPH010000360.1 GCA_903928045.1 uncultured Rhodospirillales bacterium | reverse complement strand
TTTTTGCTTCTTTTTTTCAAAAAAGAAGCGCTTCCCTTCCTTCACCCCCTTCGCATTCGCCTCCCTATATATAGAGGGACATTTTTCGACAGGAGCCCACCATGTCGCTGCGCGATGCTTTCACCGCCCGCCTCAAGCAGGCCATGCTGGCCAAGGACGCCGCCACCGTCTCCGCGGTGCGCATGATCACCTCCAAGCTGAAGGACACCGATATCGCCGCGCGCCCCAAGGGGATCGACGCGGTGCCGGATGAGGACGTGCTATCGATGCTGCGCGGCATGGTGAAGTCCCGCCGGGAGAGCGTGGAGCTGTATCGCCAGGGCAACCGGCCGGAGTTGGCCGCCAAGGAGGAGGCGGAGATCGCGGTGATCGAGAGCTTCCTGCCGGCGCAGATGGATGAGGCGGGCATTTCCGAGGCGGTGCTGGCGGCGATCGCCGAGACCGGGGCGCAGGGGATCAAGGACATGGGCAAGGTGATGGCGGTGCTGCGGGCCAAGCACGCGGCGGCGATGGACATGTCCAAGGCCGGGCCGGTCGTCAAAGCCCATCTGGCGATGTAGGCTGAAGCCATGGCGTTGCCGCCCGGATTTCTCGACGAACTGCGCGCCCGCACCCCGCTGCAAGCGGTGATCGGGCGGCGGGTGCGGCTGGCCAAGTCCGGCCGCAACTGGAAGGGCTGCTGCCCCTTCCATGGCGAGAAGACGCCGAGCTTCTATGTGTATGAGGACCATTTCCACTGCTTCGGCTGCGGCGCGCATGGCGATGCCGTGAGTTTCGTCATGCAGAGCCAGGGGGCGAGCTTCCGCGAGGCGGTGAACCAGCTTGCCGCCGAGGCGGGGCTGGATGTGCCGAAACCGACGCCCCAGGCCGCCGAGGCCGAGCGGCGGCGGCTCGACCTCTACGGCGTGCTGGAGGCCGCCGCCGCCGCCTATCGCCGGCGGCTGTTCCTGCCGGAGGGGGCGCGGGCGCTGGCCTATCTGCGCGGGCGCGGGCTCTCGGAGGAGACCATCGCCGCCTTCGGGCTGGGCTGGTCCGGCGAGGGCCGGGGCGCGTTGGCGGCGGAGCTGGCGCGCGAGGAGGTGCCGCCCGAGATGCTGCTGGCGGCCGGGCTGATGCGGCCGGGCGAGGGCGACCGGCCGGCGTACGACCTGTTTTTCAACCGGGTGATGTTCCCCATCCGCGATCGCCAGGGCCGCGCCATCAGCTTCGGCGGGCGTATTCTGGGCGATGGGCAGCCGAAATACGTCAACGGCCCGGAGACCGACGTGTTCTCCAAGCGCCGCACCCTCTTCGCGCTCGACCGCGCCCGCGAAGGCGCCCGCAAGGGCGCCGCGGTGGCGGTGGTGGAGGGCTATATGGACGTGATCGCGCTGCACCAGGCCGGCTTCACCGGCGCCGTGGCGCCGCTGGGCACCGCGCTGACCGAGGAGCAACTGACGCTGCTGTGGCGGCTTTCGCCGATGCCGACTTTGTGTTTCGACGGCGATGGCGCGGGCGCCCGGGCGGCGGCGCGCACGCTGGAGCTGGCGCTGCCCCATCTCACCCCCGGCCAGAGCCTGCGGCTGGCCACCCTGCCGGCCGGGGAGGACCCGGATTCCCTGGTGCGCCGCAACGGGCCGGCGGGGTTCCAGGCCATTCTCGACGGCGCGCGCCCGATCGGCGAGGCGCTGTTCGATCTCATGCATGAGGGGGTGAACGATCAGAGCCCCGAAAGCCGCGCCGCCTTCCGCACCCGGCTGATGGAAGCCGCCGCGCGGATCGCCGATAAGGGGCTGGCCGCCGAGTATCGCAGCCTGCTGATGGACCGGTTCTACGCGAGCCGGCCGCGGCCCGCCCGTTTCGAGCAGGGGCGGCGTGG
>CAIYPH010000359.1 GCA_903928045.1 uncultured Rhodospirillales bacterium | reverse complement strand
TCGTCTGCACCCGCTCAAAGGCGAGCGCAGCGGCCAATGGGCGGCAACCGTCTCGGGAAACTGGCGGCTCGTCTTTGAATTCGAAGGTGAGAACGCCACCAACGTCGATCTCGTCGACTACCACTGAAGGAGCCAGGGCCATGAACATGCATAATCCACCCCACCCCGGCCAGATCATCCGGGAAGATTGCCTGGAACCCCTCAACCTCACAGTGACCGCGGCCGCGGCGTGGCTTGGCGTTTCGCGTCAGTCGCTCTCGGAATTGCTCAATGGGCATAACGGCCTGTCAGCGGAAATGGCGATCCGTTTGGAAAAAGCGGGGTGGAGCAATGCGGAAACCTGGTTGGGCGTCCAACTCGCCCATGATCTTTGGCAAGCCAAGCGCAATGCCTCCGCAATAGCGGTCGAGCCGTATCCGATGCCGCACGCCTAGTACCGAGGAAGCGCTCCAGTAGGAGGCGTAGGGCGGGTGAAACCCGCCGCTTTCATACGAGGACGCGTCGCAATCTCCACTCAAATGCCGCGCGCCCTGCGCACGAGATGGCGGTTTACAACGGCCCGGCTCGCTGCCGCTCGCTCTCCCCGTCTCCCCCTACCCCCTACCGCCGCGTCCCCGCCTCATCACCACGCGGCCGATCTCCTCACTCATCAGCTCGTATCGTCCCCCATGCGCCGCGCGCGAGGCCGTAAGCCAGCGCTGCGGATCGATCCGCATCAGGTCGATCGGATGCCCGGCCAGGTCGGCAAGCTGTTAGAGATAGAGCAGCTGCGTCCGCCCGTTGCCCTCCCTAAAGGGGTGCACGTAATTCACGTCCCCGATGATCGGGCCAGCCGCCGCGGCGAAGTCCCGCCGGCGCAGGCCACGCAGGAAATCACGCTCCTCAAGCCGCCGATGCACATCGCGCATCCCTGTCGCAATATACTGCCGGAACTGGAATTGATGGCCGCCCTTGGCAATCTCAACCGTCCGAATCTCGCCCGCCCAGTCGTACATATCCTGGAAAAGGTGCCGGTGAATTGCTCGCAAGTGTGCAAGGTCAAATTCCCCGCCCGGCACACCCTCCTCAAGCCGAACCCGAACGAGCCGCCGCTCCATCAGGTCAAGTTCGTCAGCGTCGGTAATATCAAGCCTGTTCTTCAGCACCGTGGTGCCGGCGTAAACGTACGGATCGTCACTCATTCCGCAGCGTGAGACACCCCGCCCCGCCGCGCACGCTCCAGCAGAAAGTCACGGCGCCGCTCGGGCGACCAGCCCTCCCGATCAAACATATCGAACATCGCAACCTCTTCCGCAGTGAAGGGGTTGCCCTCGATCTCCTGCAACCGCATCGCCACAAGCCGCCGCTTGCGCGCCTCCGCCGGTGTCGTCGGTGTGTATTTCAGCGTCCGATTCATGGCTAAGCATAGCACAAACACGATGATAACAGGAACGTCTTTCGGGCGCCCCGCCAGACAATCGACGAAAGCGCACGAGTGCCAGCAGGCCCAACCCCGCCTCCTTCTCTCGGCCTGACAGCCTCTGGCGCAACGGACGTTGAGCCCCTTTCATCGCGTCAATCTCGCTCGATGCAAACCTCCCGAGCAAAAAATCCACTCTCTATCTCTTTTTTCTCTTGCGCATCCTCTCGACCCCCGCTATAAACAAACCATGAACAACCCCACTCTCCCCGCAGACCTGAAAGCCGCCGCCAGCGGTGCCGCCGCGCAAGCGCGCGCGCTGATCGGCGGGCTTGCGGCCATTTTCGGGCGGGGCCTGCTCTGGCTACTCGGATACGGCCGCGAGGCCCGCGAGCTCCACGCCTACATCGAGGACACCCTGAGCCAATTCGCCGCCCTCATGGAGCGCATCGCCGCCGAAGGCGTCATCGAACCGCAATCCCGCGCCCGCCCTCAATCCGCCCCGCGCCCCAGCCGGGCCTCACGCGAATCCTACGCGCGCGCCCCCCGCCGCCGCCCGGCGCCCATCAGCCCCCTTGCACGCGCCCCGCGCTCGGCTTCCCCGATCCCGCCCCCCACCCCATCCATCACGTCGCGCGCTCGCGCCCTCATC
>CAIYPH010000358.1 GCA_903928045.1 uncultured Rhodospirillales bacterium | reverse complement strand
GGATAGGTCGGAGCGGTACGGACCAAAACGGTTAAAAGTTTTTTGCTTCTTTTTTTCAAAAAAGAAGCCCTTCCTTCACCTGCAGCACACGCTTGCCCCCGCCATCCCCAGCATGCGAAACAACCTGCGGTGTCTCGTCATGGCCATCGCGGGTCACGCGAGGCGGACGAGCTCTCCCGAAACATCGCAGGAGACTCGCCCATGGCGTCGGTCAACACGACGATTTCGCACGGCATCACCCTCTCCCCCTCCGGCGCCTACCCCTCGCCCCTCACCGTCACCGCCGCGGGACGCATCACCAACGCAGGCTCCGGCCCGGCGATCACCACCCCCTCGGGCACCGTGATCAACGCCGGCCAGGTCATCGCCACCGCCGGCCCCGGCATCCGCCTCAGCGGCGGCGGCACCGTCACCAACGCGCCCGGCGGCCTGATCTCCGGCCCCGCCTATGCCGGCATCTACGCCGACGCCGGCAGCTCCAGCATCTACAACGCCGGCACCATCCGCGGCGCCGCCGGCCTGCTGCTCGCCACCACCGGCACCCTCGCGCAAACCCTCATCGACAGCGGCACCATCATCGGCACCGGCGGCACCGCCATCGCCTTCGGCGGCGGCGACGACCTGCTGCAACTCCTGCCTGGCACCCTCCTCATCCAGGGCGCGGTATCGGGCGGCGGCGGTGCGGATACGCTGGAATTCGCCGCCACCACCACCACCGGCACGCTGAACGGCAGCGCCGATTTCGCCGGCTTCACCTACGGCACCGTCGACACCTCAGCCCAATGGGTCATCAACGGCGCCACCTTCGACACCGGCACCACCCTGACCGTCGCCGGCACCCTCACGCTCGCGGGTACCATCGTGAACACCGGCTCCGTCGCCGTCGCCTCCGGCTATGGCTTCCGCCTCGCCCCCGGTGCCTATCTGCTCAACACCGCCACCGGTGCCATCACGCGCCTGCCCGGCAACGGCACCGGGTTCGCGCCCACCCTCTACGGCACGCCCGGCGGGCCGGGCACCATCACCAATCTCGGCACCATCACCAACACCCTGTTCAATGTCGGCCTCTATCTCGGCCGCGGCGGCACCATCACCAACGGCTCGCCCGCCGCCCCCCAGGCCCTGATCGACGCGATCCTCCCGATCTACCTCACCGGCGGCCCCGCTCTCGTCACCAACACCGGCACCATCCGCGCCGAACCCGCGGGCGGCGGCCCCGGCATCGCCCTGCACGCGGGCGGCACCATCATCAACGCGGCGTCCGCGTCGGTCATCTCCGGCCCCGCCTACGGCATCATCGCGGTGGGCGGCAGCGCCACGATCGCCAATTACGGCACCATCTCGGCCTCCAACACCGGCATCTATCTCGGCAGAGGCGGCACCATCACCAACGCCGGCACCATCGCCACCTCCGGCCGCACCGCCATCCGGTTCGGCGGCCCCGGCGCCAACCTGCTCACCCTCGAAGGCGGCTACGCCATCACCGGCGCCATCATCGCCTCCGGCTCCGGCAACGTCCTGCAACTCCAGGGCAGCGCGGCCAGCCCGGTGGTGGTGAACCTCGCCAGCCTGCGCCCCACCGGTTTCCCCACCATCCGCTTTGCCGGCGGGCCCAACTACGCCACCTTGGCGATCGCAAGCACCATCGCTCTCCCCGGCACCATCGCCGGCTTCATCGGCCCACACGATAGCATTGACCTCACCGGGCTCGGCGACGCTGCCAATGACGTGGTGACGAGCTTCG
>CAIYPH010000357.1 GCA_903928045.1 uncultured Rhodospirillales bacterium | reverse complement strand
TTTGTGGCCGTTGCATTCGTCGTAGAGGCGGGTGACGGCGCCGGTTTTCGCGTCCACCCGCTCGATCCGCCCCCCACTGTAGTTGGGCGGCTGGGGGCCGGGGCGGAGCTGCCCGTTCAGGTTGAACCAGGTGAAGCCGCCGTTGTTGCAGACGTAGTAATTGCCGTCCGGCCCCACCGCGAGCCCGTTTGGCCCGCCGCCGGTTTCCGCCAGCACCCGCACGGCGCCATCGGGCGCGACGATGGTGACGGTGCCGCGCTCGATCTCGACGAGCGCCACCGAGCCGTCCTCAAGCCACACCGGCCCCTCGGGAAAGCGCAATCCGGTTGCCAGCACGCGGTGGTCAGCCATGGAATCCTCCCTATTTGGTTGGAGATAGCCTACCAGCATCAGAGTGGCGGCGAAGAGGGAAGGAAGGCGTTCTTTTTTGAAAAAAAGAACCAAAAAACTTTTATCCACTTGGTCGGAGCGGCCCAGGGAGCGTGCGAAGCCAGCGAATAGAAAGTTTTTGCTTCTTTTTTCAAAAAGAAGCGCTTGCTTCCTGCCTCCTCACACCGCTGACCACGTGCTATAACGACGCGGGGGACGGGATTGATATTGTTGAGTCAGCTATTCCAGCCGAGGCCCCTTATGCGACGTATCCTGCCGATTTTGCTGCTTCTTCTCGCCGGCCAGGCCCAAGCTGGCGCGGTGCTGGTGATGAATTCCGGCGAGGCCAGCCTGTCCGTCATCGATATGGCGAGCCAACGCGAACTCAAACGCATTCCCGTCCTGCGCGAGCCGCATCACGTGATGCTGACGCCCGATAAGCGGGAATTGCTGGTGGGCGACACGGTCGCCAACGAGATCCTGGCTTTCGACCCCAACACCTTCGAACTCCGCCGCCGCATCCCTGCCGCCGACCCCTATCAGATCGGCTTCTCGCCGGACGGCAAGTATTTCGTGGTCAACGGCCTCGCCCGCGCCCAGGTGGATGTCCATGATGCGACGACCTTCAAGCTGATCAAGCGCTTCCCGCTGAAATCCATGCCGAGCCACATGGCCTTCAGCCCCGACAGCGCCAGCGTGTTCATCACCCTCCAGGGCACGGCGAAGCTCGCGGCGATCGACCTGCATGCCCTCACCGTCCGCTGGATCGCCGAAACCGGCCCGGCGCCGGCCGGCGTGTTGTGGGCCAATGGTCGCCTGCTGGTGGCCAATATGGGCAGCGATGACGTGTGGGTGCTGAATGCCGCCACGGGGAAGACCGAGCGCAAGATCCACACCGGCAAAGGGGCGCATCAGCTGTTCCCCTCGCCGGACGGCAAGCTGATCTACGTCAACAACCGCATCGACAGCACCTCGGTGGTGCTGGATGCGGCAACGCTGAACCAGGTGCGCAGCTACAAGCTGCCCGGCGGGCCGGATGACATCGAGTTCGCACCGGACGGCAAGGTGTGGTTCACGCTGCGGTTTGTGCACAAGGTGGCGGTGCTGGACCCGGTGTCCGGCCAGTTCACCACCATCGACGTCGGCCGCTCGCCGCACGGCATCTTCCTCAACGCCCGGGCCGCCCCGAAATGACCGGGTGGTTCGACGCCGCGGCCGGGTGGTTGCAGGAGAGCCTGCTGCTGCCGGCGATGTATGGGCTTGGCCTGATGGAGTGGGAGGACGTGTCCTTCGGCTGGGCGCTGTTCGCGGTCTATGGGATGGCGCAGGTGGTGGTAACCTTCGCGCTCTGCGTGCCGCTGGAGCGCTGGCGGCCGGTGGAGCATTGGCCGGACAGCAAGGCGGTGGCGGTGGATATTCTCTACACCTTCATCTCCCGCGTCGGCCTGCTGCCGCTCGTCACCTTCGTGCTGTTCTACAAGTTGCAGGTGGGGCTGAACGGCTTCCTGGCCGACCAGGGCTTCGTGCCGCCGACGCTGGAGCGGCTGATCCCCGGGCTGCTGGGGCACCAGGTGGTGACCTTCCTGCTTTACGTCATCATTCTCGATTTCACCGATTACTGGCGCCACCGGCTGAGCCATGTGTTCAACTGGTGGTACGCGCTGCATGCGGTGCATCACGCCCAGCGGCAGATGACGTTCTGGTCGGATGACCGCAACCATCTGCTGGACGACATCATCGCCTTCGTCTGGTTCACCTTCATCGCGCTGCTGATCGGGATCCCGCCGATGCAGTTCCCGCTGCTGGTGCTGCTCCTGCGGCTGGTGGAGAGCGTAAGCCATGCCAATGCCAGGCTCTCCTTCGGGTGGCTGGGTGAGCGGTTGCTGGTGTCACCGCGCTTCCATCGCGCCCATCACGGCGTGACGGCGGCGGGGTATGACAGCGTGAACTACGGCGCCCTGCTGCCGTGGTGGGATATGTTGTTCCGCACCGCGGATTTCTCCCGCAGCTTTTCCGCCACCGGGGACCCGACGGCGGAGGAGGCATTGGCGACTGGCTCCTATATCGAACAGCACAGCGTCGCGCTTCGGCGCATGGTGCGGGAGATCGTCCGCGGTTGACTTCGCCTTGATTGGGCACATCCTGATGGGTCACACCCCTCCCGTCAGGACCGCCCATGCGCGAAAGCCTCGTCTCCGGTATCGACCACGTCATCGTCGCGGTGCGCGATCTCGATCGCGCGGTTGCCGCCTACCGCCAGCTCGGCTTCACGCCGACCGATCGCGGCCGGCATCCCGTGCTGGGTACCCAGAACCACCTCTTCATGTTCGGGCGGGACTATTTCGAGCTGGTCGGCGTCGAGCGGCCAACGCCGGATAATCAGCGCTGGCGGGACGTGCTGGCCGATCGGGAGGGGCTGGCCGGCATCGCGCTCGCCACCGAGGACGCGGAGGCCGCAACCGTGGCGCTGCGGGCGCGGGGCGCGACGGCGCCGGATGTCTCCTACTTCTCCCGCCCGGTGGAGATCGACGGGCGCATGGAAGAAGCCCGTTTCGCCGCGGCCTATGTGGCCACCGGGGTGACGCCGGTTGCGCCGATGTTCTTCTGCCAGCATTTCACGCGCGATCTGGTGTGGCGGCCGGAGTGGCAGCGCCATCCCAACGGCGTCACCGGGATCGGCGCCGTAGCGGCGCTGGCCGCCAACCCCGCCGCCACGGCGGCCGCCTATGCGCCGCTGGTGGGCGATGCCGGGGTGCGAGGCCACACCGTGATCCTCGGCGACAAGCCGATGCTGCTCGGCTCGTCCGACCTCGTCACCGCCTGGGGCGCCGGCACCCCGCCCGGACCCGGCAGCGCCGACCCCCGCCTCGCCGGGGTGGCGCTGCGGGTTGGCGATCTCGATGCGACGCGGCGGTTCCTCGAGCGCTCCGGGGTGCCTTTTGCCCGCGGCGGCAATGCGATCGTGGTTGATCCGTCCTTCGCCTGTGGCGCGGTGATCAAGTTCGTGGGCTGAGCACAAAAAGAAACCGGCCCTCGCGGGCCGGTTTCCGTTAGCGCCGTCCGGTGAGGGGCGGATTACTTCAGGACGATCTCGACGCGGCGGTTCTGCGGCTCGCGAACGCCGGCGGCGGTCGGGACGAGCGGCTTGGAGTCGCCGAAAGCGGAGACCGAGATGGCGCTCTGCTTCACGCCGAGACGGACCAGTTCGGCCGATACGGCCTGGGCGCGCTTCATGGAGAGCGCCTGGTTGTAGGCGGCCGTGCCGGTCTTGTCGGCATGGCCCGCGACTTCGATGCGGGTCACGGCCAGGCGCTGCGAGGCGCCGGCGGCATCGGCGATGATCTGGCGGGCACGCGCCGTCAGGTCAGCCTTGTCCCAGTCGAAGAACACGAGGTAGGTGCGGGCTTCCTCGGCCTTCGGCGCGGGGGCCGGGACCGGGGCGGGGGCCGGCGGAGCCGCCGGGGCGACGCCGAAGGCATAGCGCAGGCCGATCAGGCCCGAAGCGTTGAGCGGCTCGCGGAAGGTGACGCCGTTGTTGAACTTCGCGTCGCCGATGTAGCTGAGCACGCGGGCCTCGGCGGTGACCGAGAGGTTCTTGTCGATCGGCATCGCGAGACCGAGGATGCCCTGAGCCGCCGCGGCGACCTTGGCGTCGTTGGAGCCGCCATTGCCCGACAGGTGCATCCACTGGGCGCCGGCGCCGATGCCGACATAGGGGGACACGCCAGCGCCGAGGTCGAAGTCATACAGCACGTTGACCATCGGGCCATAGGTGCGCGCGGTGCCGGTACCGACGGTGGCGCCGCCAGCGGTCAGCTTCGAGGACTGGGTGCGGAAGTTGGCTTCGAGCTCGGCGCGCAGACCGCCGCCAAAGCCGTAGCCGATGCTGCCGAGGGCAACCAGGCCGATGTCCGACGTGTACTTGCCGTTGACGGCCGGCGACACGTTCATGTCGAACAGTTTGTTCACGCCGACGCCAGCGCCGACATACACACCTGTCACGGGCTGGGCCTGCAGGGTGGCCGGCAGTGCCACGAGCGTGGCGGCCAGCAGGATGTTCCGCAGCTGCATAATGATCTCTCCTCGGTTTTTTAACCGCATCGCGTTTCCGCGACGCTCGACCTGACGCCCTCGCGGCGTCATGTGGTGGGGTTTAATTAGCTCTCCACAACATGCGATGCCAGCGACGAAACCATGGAATTGCCCCTCAAGGCCGATTTCGCCGGGGTGCTGTTGCAAATCCGCCACACACTGTGGCATTTGTCACCGTATCGCCATGCGCCAACCGCCTCCCCGAGGCCGGCCATATCGGCGAATCGACCCTGGGATGGCGGAGTGCGGCGATGGATGGTGTCTCGATTCCCGTGCTGCGAACTGCGCGGCTCACCCTGCGCGCCCTGCGGCCGGGCGATCTCGACGGATTCGCGGCCATGCACGCCGACCCGCTGGTGACCCGCCATCTCGGCACCGGGGCGACGCGCACCCGCGAGGAGACCTGGACCGCGATGGCCACGATGCTCGGCCAATGGCCGTTGCGCGGCTATGGCATGTTCGCCGTTGAGGAGACGGCGAGCGGGCGGTTTGCCGGGCGGGCCGGGATTCTCCATCCCTACGCGTGGCCCGAGCCGGAGTTGGCTTACGGGCTCGATCGCCCGTTCTGGGGGCAGGGGCTGGCGACTGAGGCGGCGTTGGCCCTGCGGGACTGGGCCTTCGCGACCCAGGATTTTCCCACCATGATCTCCTATGTCCGGCCGGCCAATACGGGCTCGGTGCGGGTGTTGGAGAAGCTCGGTGCCGTGCTCGAAGGCGAGCAGACGATGCTCGGCGCGCCGGCACAGCTCTGGCGCCATGCGCGGGGCTAGGGCGGCGGTCGCGGCGGCCAATCCGCAGGCGGCCGAGGCGGCGCGATCGATCCTTGCGGCTGGGGGCAGCGCGGTCGATGCGGCGGTGGCGGCCCAGGCGGCGTTGACGGTGGTGGAGCCCAACGCATCGGGCATCGGTGGCGGCGCGATGTTGCTGGTGTGTGCGGACGGCGAGGTGACGGCGATCGACGGGGTGTCGGCCGCCCCCGCCGAGGTGCCGAGCCGGCTTGAGACCGATTTCGACGGGCGCAGCGTCCCGATGGACCGGGCCGCGTTTGGCGGGCGGACGGTGGGCGTTCCCGGGGCGCTGCGAGCACTCGAACTGGCGCATCGCCGGTTCGGCCGGCTGCCGTGGGAGGCTGTGTTCGCGCCGGCGATTGAGCTCGCGGCCGAGGGGTTTGCGTTGGCGCCTTACGTGGTGCGGACGTTGTTCGAAATCCCGGTGATGCGGGACGAGGCGATGGCGGCGGCTCTGTATTGCGACAGCGGCGCGCCGCGGGCGGTGGGGAGCGTGGTGCGCAATCCTGCGCTGGCGGCGAGTCTGTCCGCCATCGCGGCGGGCGGGGCGGATGCCTTTTATCATGGTGACATCGGCGAGGCGATCATCCGCGCGGTGCGGGGGGACGCGTTCGCCGGGCGGATGACGATGGCCGACCTGGCCTCCTATGCGGCGATCGAACGGCAGGCGCCGCGCTTCCGGCTTGGGGACTGGCGGGTGGCGACGGCCCCGTTGCCGGCCTATGGCGGGATCGCGGCGGGGCAGCTGATCGGCATCGCGGCGCGGCATGGCATCACCGGGATCGGCACCGATCTCGGCGAGGAGGAGATCCATCTGCTGGCCGAGGCCGGGCGGGTGGCCTTCGCCGATCGCGAGCATTTCGCCGACCCCGATCACGCCGTCGGCGACGGGCGCGGCGTCGATGTGGGCACGTTGCTGTCGCCCGAGTATCTGGCCAGGCGGGCGCGGCATGTCGACCGGGTGCGGCGTAATGACCGCATTCCCGCCGGGCACGCGGACGGGCTTGGCGCCAGCATGACCAGCCATGTCGCCATCGCCGATGGGGCCGGGCAGGTGGTGTCGATGACCACCACCATCAATCAGAATTTCGGCGCCCGCATCGCGGTCGGCGGGTTCTATCTCAACAACGCGCTGACCAATTTCGCGGTGCAGCCGCTGAGCCATGGGCGGCGGGTCGCCAATGCGATGGCGCCGGGCAAGCGGCCGCGCACCTCGATCGCGCCCTGCATCGTGATGGACGGCGACCGGCCGATTGCCGCCGTGGGGGCGGGGGGCGGGTTCCGCATCATCGGCAACGTCGCCAACGCCCTGCTGCGGCTGGCCGGCGGGATGCGCGACCCCGCCGCCATCCTCGCCGCGCCGCATGCGATGAACTGGAGCGGGACGACGGAGCTCGAACCGGCCTTCGCGCGGCATGTGCCGGGGCTGGTGGGGCGGGGGCATTTCGTGGTGGTGCGGCGGTTCGATGGGGGGACGCAGATGGTGCTGGCCGACGGCGCGGGC
>CAIYPH010000356.1 GCA_903928045.1 uncultured Rhodospirillales bacterium | reverse complement strand
GTGATCACCGATTGCGATGTGGTGGTGGTCGGCGCCGGGGTGGCCGGGCTGGCCGCTGCCGCCGCCGTGCGTGCCGCCGGCCGGTCCTGCGTGCTGATCGAGGCGAGCGGGCGGATCGGCGGGCGGGCGCTCACCACCACGCCGCCGGGGTTTGGCGGCGCGTGGTTCGACCATGGCGCCACCTGGCTACATGCCGCCGAGCGCAATCCGCTGGTCGGCATCGCGGAGGCCGCGGGCGAGACGGTGATCGATTCCGACAAGCACCGGAACTGGCGCCTGCAGATCGGCGAACGCGCGGCCACACCGGCCGAGGCCGCTGCGTTCGAGGCGTTTCGCGATCGCTTCGAGGCGATGGTGCGGCCGCGCGCGCGCGCCGAGCCGGATATCGCCTTCGCGGAGGCCATGACGCCGCTGCGCGACGACCCCTGGGCGGCCACGGTGGAACTATGGGAAGCCGCGCAGATCGCCGCCGCCGACCCGGCCCGGTTCAGCCTGCGGGATTGGGATATCAATGACCTCGACGGCGGCAACCGCATCGTGGAAGGCGGCATTGGCGCCTTCATCGCCCGCCGGCTGGGCCCGGCGGCCGGGGCGGTGTCGCTTGAGACCAGGGCCGAGCGGATCGACTGGTCGGGCCCGATCCGGGTGGAGACGAACCGAGGGACCATTCGTGCCGCGGCCGCCATTGTCACGGTTTCGACCGGGGTGCTCGGCCGTATCGCGTTTGCACCGGCCTTGCCCGACGCGCATCAGGCCGCGCTCGATGGCCTGCCGATGGGGTTGCTGACCAAGATCGCCATCCCCGCGGTTTCGGCCGTCCGGCTTGGCCTGCCCGACAATATCTCGCTGCGCCGGCAGGCGGTGCGCGGGGTGCCGATGATGTCATTCATGGCCTGGCCGTTCGGGCGGCCCTATCTGCAAGGCTTCGTGGGTGGCCCCGCGGCATGGGCGCTTGCGAAGGAGGGGGCGGCTGCCACCGCGGATTTCGCGCTTGCGCAGGTGCGCGCCCTGCTGGGCGCGGACGCGACGCGGTCCCTCGGTGCGCCGCTGGTGACGGGCTGGGCGGGGGATGCGAATTTCCTCGGCTCCTACGCCTACGCGACCGTCGGCAATGCCGGCGCGCGCTTGGTGCTGGGGACGCCATTCGCGGATGGCCGCATGATCATCGCCGGTGAGGCGGTCTGCACCGACGGGCTCGCAGGCACGCTGGGCGGGGCCTATCTCAACGGGGTGGCGGCGGCCCGCACGGCGCTGGCGACGTTTCTCCCCCGCGCGCCCCGCATTTGACGCGGAGGCCCGGCCTCATGCAACGTTCGCCCTCCCCCGGCGACATGCCGGGCCGGACATCATTCGAACGAGGAAACATCCAATGAGTCTTCTTTGCGAGGGGCGCGTCGCCATCGTTACCGGCGCTGGCCGCGGTATTGGCCGTGAGCATGCCCTGCTATTGGCCAAGCACGGCGCCAAAGTCGTCGTCAACGATCTCGGCGGTTCCGCCGACGGCACCGGCTCGGACGAGACGCCGGCGCAGGAAGTCGTGCGCACCATCAAGGAGATGGGCGGCGAGGCCGTGGTGAACACCGATAACGTGGCCGATTTCAAGGCCGCCAAGCGGATGATCGACCAGGCAATCGACACCTTCGGCCGGCTTGACGTGCTGATCAACAACGCGGGCATTCTGCGCGATCGCGTGCTGGTCAACATGATGGAAGAGGAGTGGGACGCGGTTATCAACGTCCATCTCAAGGGCACCTTCGCCCCCTCGCGCCATGCCGCCGCCTATTGGCGCAATAATTCCAAGGAGATCGATGGGCCGGTCTATGCCCGCATCATCAACACCTCCTCGGTCTCCGGCATCTATGGCAACACCGGGCAGACCAACTATGGCGCCGCCAAAGCCGGCATCGCCGCCTTCACCGTGATCGCCGCGCGTGAACTCAAGCGCTACGGCATCACCGTCAACGCAGTGGCCCCCCAGGCCTACACCCGCATGACCTCGGGCCTGCGCGAGCGCACCGACGAGCAGATCGAGGCGAGCCATCCGCGCCACGTCTCGCCCGCCATCGTGTGGATGGCCAGCGCCGAATCGAAGGACTTCACCGGCCGCATCGTCGAAGCCGGCGGCGGCCTCCTCGCCATCGCCGAGGGCTGGCATCGCGGCCCGACCGCGACCCCGATCGAGGACCCCTCCCTCCTCGGCCCGACCATGCTGGACCTCCAGGCCCGCGCCCGCAAAAACGCAGGCATGAACGGCATGGACCTCGACTGACACCTGACGATCCGCCGCCCGGCCCCGGCCGGGCGGTCCCTTTTCCGACGCGGAGGTCTGCATGCCCGAACCTCTCTTCGCCGGCCTCAAGGTCATCG
>CAIYPH010000355.1 GCA_903928045.1 uncultured Rhodospirillales bacterium | reverse complement strand
GGTTGTATCGATGGAGGCTGTCATGATCACGGTTTACGGGTACACGCCGTCGGGCAATTGTTGGAAAGTGGCGCAGGTGCTGCGCATGACAGAGCAGGCGTTCCGCTGGGTCGAGGTCGACAGCAATGCCGGCGGCACCCGCACGCCCGAATTCCTGGCGATGAACCCGAACGGCAAAATCCCGACGGCAGTGCTGGCGGATGGCACAATTCTGGTGGAGAGCAACGCCATCATGTGCCACTTCGCCGAGGGCACCGCGCTGATGCCGCCGCCGGGGCTGGCGCGCACGCGGGTGCTGGAATGGCTGTTCTTCGAGCAATACAGCCACGAGCCCTATATCGCGGTGGCCCGCAACATCGTGAGCTTTCTGCGCGCCGCCGTGGCCAATGCGGCGCGGCTGGAGCAGTGCCGCATCGGGGGGGAGAAGGCGCTGGGGGTGATGGAGCGGCGGCTCGCGGGGCATGACTGGCTGACCGATCACGGCCCGACCGTCGCCGATATCGCGCTGGTCGCCTATACCCAGGCGGCGGATGAGGGCGGGTTCGATCTCGCGCGCTGGCCGGGGGTGCGGGCCTGGGTGGCGCGGGTGCTGGCGCAGCCTGGGGTGGAGGGGTTGCAGCGGGCGGCTTGACTCCGGCCGGTTGGCGGGGGCATACGACTCCTCACAAGTTCCGCCGCTCCGCGAGTGTTCGCGCAGCGGCGTGAATTGCGTTGAAGGATAGATGACGTGTTCGAGTCTCTGACCGGCAAGCTTGGGAGCGTTTTCGATCGGCTGCGCCAGCGGGGCGCGCTGAACGAGACCGACGTGATGGAGGCGCTGCGCGAGGTGCGTCTCGCGCTGCTCGATGCCGACGTCGCACTCGATGTGGTGCGCGATTTTGTCGCCAAGGTGCGCGAGCGGGCGATCGGGCAGGAGGTGCTGTCCTCTGTCTCGCCGGGCCAGCAGGTCATCAAGATCGTCAATGACGTACTGATCGAGGCGCTGGGTGGCGCCGGCGCAGTGCCGGTCAACCTTGCCGCGGTGGCGCCGGTGCCGATCCTGATGGTCGGGTTGCAGGGCTCGGGCAAGACCACCACGGCCGGTAAGCTCGGCATGCGGCTGGCCAAGCGCGATCGCAAGAAGGTGCTGCTCGCCTCGCTCGATACCCAGCGCCCGGCCGCGCAGTTGCAGTTGCAGCAGCTCGCCGAGCGCGCCGGCATCGCCTCGCTGCCGATCATCATGGGCCAGACGCCGATCCAGATCGCCGAGCGGGCGATGGAGACCGGGCGCCGCGAAGTCTATGACGTCGTCATCCTCGATACCGCCGGCCGGCTTTCGATCGATCTTGAGCTGATGGCCGAGGTGGCGGCGATCCGTCGCGCCACCAACCCGGCGGAAACTCTGCTGGTCGTCGATGCGATGACCGGGCAGGACGCGGTGAACACCGCCAAGGCCTTCAACGATGCGGTGGGCGTCACCGGCATCGTGATGACCCGGATGGACGGCGATGCGCGCGGTGGCGCGGCGCTGTCGATGCGCTCCATCACCGGCGCGCCGATCAAGCTGGTCGGCACCGGCGAGAAGCTCGATGCGCTGGAGGAGTTCCATCCCGAGCGCGTCGCCGGCCGCATCCTCGGCATGGGCGACGTGGTCGGCCTCGTCGAGCGCGCGGCCGAGACCATTGACGAGGCGGAGGCTGAGAAGCTCGCCAAGAAAATGGCGAAGGGCACGTTCGACCTTGAGGACTACGCTTCGCAGCTGAAGCAGATCAGCAAGATGGGATCCATCCAGTCCATCATCGGCATGCTGCCCGGCGCCGACAAGATCATGGCCCAGGTCGGCAACAAGAACCTTGATACCAAGGTGCTGAACCGCCAGGCGGCGATCATCTCCTCGATGACGCCGAAGGAACGCAAACTGCCCGACCTCATCAAGGCGAGCCGCAAGAAGCGCATCGCTTCCGGCTCCGGCACCACGGTGCAGGACGTCAACAAGCTGCTGAAGCAGTTCGAAGACATGTCCACCATGATGAAGCGGATGAACAAGCTCGGCCAGAAGGGTCTGATGCGGCAGGGGCTTTCCGCCCTGATGCCGCAAGGCCGAAGGCCTTTCTG
>CAIYPH010000354.1 GCA_903928045.1 uncultured Rhodospirillales bacterium | reverse complement strand
GCGCAGATCGAGGCGGCGGCCGGAGGGTTCGCGGTTGTGGCGGCGGATGGTCTCGGAGAAGCGGGTACGGGCGGAGACGGCGTAGTCCAGCACATCCTCCGCGACGAAGCTGCCGCGGCCCTGTTCGACGCGGACGAGGCCCTGGTGGGACAGCTCCTCCAATGCGCGGCGGACGGTATGGCGGTTGACGCCGAAGCGGGCGGAGAGTTCCGCCTCGGTTTGCAATTGGGCGCCGGGAAGCAGGGTGCCCGCGGCGATTTCGCCCTCCAGCGTGGAGGCGATCTGCCGCCACAGCGCGGTGCCGCCGCCGCGTTTCGGCAGCGTTGCTTCGTTGCTCGGTCCGCCGGACTCCCGGTCCTCTGTCATGGTTTCTTCATCCGTCCGCGCGCCGCTTTCGTGCGACACGGCTTGACGATAGGGCGGTCGGTGGATACCTGTCTAGACATCTAGACATCTGGCGTTGCAATGACCCCGCACCCCGACCCCGCCATCGCCGCCCGCCAAACCTGGATGGCCGTGCTGGCCCGCGCCGCAGCCGACGACATGGCGCAACTCCTCGCTGACCTGCCGCCCCTCCCCGAACCCGTCATCCTGCGCGGCCCGGAGGTCGGGCTGGTGATGGTGCGCGGCCGGATCGGCGGCGGCGGCGGCCCGTTCAACCTCGGCGAGATGACGGTGACGCGCTGCACGCTGCGCGCCGGCGCCACCGTCGGCCACGCCAGCATCGCCGGGCGGGTGCCCGAGCGCGCCGTCCTCGCCGCCCGTATCGACGCCGGATTGCAGGACCCCACGCTGCACGGCGCGCTGCATGATGCCGTCATCGCCCCTCTCGCCGCGCGCCAGGCCGCCCGGCGCGCCGAGGTGGCCGCCAATGCCGCCGCAACGCGGGTCGAGTTCTTCACCCTCCAGACCATGCGGACCTGAGCCGATGACCACCGCAACCGACCTCCCCGGCTTCGCCGACCCGGTGCTGGATGCGCAGGCCGCCTTTCGCGCCGTGCTCGCCGCCCTCTCCTCCCCCGGCAGCATCCACGAAGCCGGGGCCGGCCTCACCCCACCTGCCCCCCTCGCCCCCGCCACCGCCGCGGTGCTGCTCGCGCTGGTGGACGGCGAGACCAGCCTCGCCATCGCCCCCGCCTTGCAGCCCGCCGCCGCCTGGATCGCCTTCCATTGCGGCCCGGCCACCGCACCAATGACCGATGCCGGCTTCGTGCTGACCGACACGCTGCCCGATCTCACAACCCTCGATACCGGCAGCGACGAGGTGCCCGAGCGCGCCGCCACCGTCATCCTGCAAGTCGCCGCACTGGGCCGCGGTGCGAGCTACACCCTCGCCGGCCCCGGCCTGCAACACCCCACCCAATTCGCGGTGGACGGGCTGCCCGCCGATTTCGCCGCGCTCTGGGCCGCCAATCGCGCCCTCTACCCGCGCGGCATCGATCTCATCCTCTGCGCCGGCAGCCGCCTCGCCGCCCTGCCGCGCTCTGTCACCGTCAGGGAGGGCTGAGATGGCCTATGTCGCCGTCAAAGGCGGGGAGCGGGCGATCGACAACGCCCATGCCTGGCTCGCCGCCGACCGCCGGGGCAACCCCGACGTGCCCGATCTCGCCCTCGCGCAAATCCGCGAACAGCTCGGCCGCGCCATCGACCGCGTGATGGCCGAGGGCTCGCTTTATGACCGGGACCTCGCGGCGCTCGCCATCAAGCAATCCCAGGGCGACCTCATCGAGGCTGCCTTCCTGCTCCGCGCCTACCGCACCACCCTGCCCCGCATCGCCCATTCCACCCCGGTGGATACGGCTTCCATGGCGATCCGCCGGCGCGTCTCCGCGGTGTTCAAGGACCTCCCGGGCGGCCAGGTGCTCGGCCCGACCTATGATTACACCCACCGCCTGCTCGACTTCACCCTCGCCGCCGGCACCGCTCCGCCCGCACCGGCTACCGCACCCGCCGACGGCGCGCGAATGCAGCGCGTCAACGACTTCCTGCGCCACGAAGGCCTGATCGAACCCGACGCCCCCGCCGACGACACACCCGGCGACATCACCCGCCAGCCCCTCACCTTCCCCGCCCCGCGCGATGTCCGCCTCCAGGCCCTCGCCCGCGGCGACGAAGGCTTCCTGCTCGGCCTCGGCTACTCCACCCAGCGCGGCTATGGCGGCAACCACCCCTTCGCCGGCGAAATCCGCGTCGGCGAGGTGACGGTAGAAATCGAACCCGCCGAACTCGGCTTCGCCATCGATATCGGCGAGATCACCCTCACCGAGTGCCAGATGGTCAACCAGTTCAAGGGCTCCAAAACCCAGCCCCCGCAATTCACCCGCGGCTACGGCCTCGCCTTCGGCCATGCCGAACGCAAGACCATGTCCATGGCCCTGGTCGATCGCGCCATGCGGGCCGAGGAGCTGGGCGAAGACGTCACCGCCCCCGCGCAAAACGTCGAATTCGTGCTCTACCACTCCGACAACATCGAGGGCACCGGCTTCGTCGAGCACCTCAAGCTGCCGCACTACGTCGATTTCCAAAGCGAGCTGGAGACCATCCGCCGCATGCGCGCGGAAGCGGATGCCGGGAAGGAGGCCGCGGAATGACCACGATGGAAGGCTACAACTTCGCCTATCTCGACGAGCAGACCAAGCGGATGATCCGCCGCGCTTTGCTCAAGGCCGTCGCCATCCCCGGCCACCAGATCCCCTTCGGCTCGCGCGAAATGCCGCTGCCCTATGGCTGGGGCACCGGTGGCATCCAGGTCACCGCCGCCGTGCTCGGGCCGCAAGATGTGTTGAAGGTGATCGACCAGGGGGCGGATGACACCACCAACGCCGTCTCCATCCGCCGCTTCTTCGCCCGCACCGCCGGCGTCGCCACCACCACCGATACCGAGGCGGCCAGCGTGATCCAGACCCGCCACCGCATCCCCGAAAAGCCGCTCCGCGAGGACCAGATCATCGTCTACCAGGTGCCGCAACCCGAGCCGCTCTCGCGCCTCGAGCCATCCCGCGCCGAAACCCGCCGGATGCACGCGCTGGCGGAATACGGCCTCATGCACGTCAAGCTCTACGAGGACATCACCCGCTTCGGCCACGTCGCCATCAGCTACGACTATCCCGTCATGGTGAACGGCCGCCACCTCATGGCGCCCAGCCCGATCCCCGCCTTCGACAACCCGAAAATGCACCAAATGGCCGCGCTGCAACTGTTCGGGGCCGGGCGCGAAAAGCGGCTCTACGCCATCCCGCCCTACACCTCGGTCGTGAGCCTCGATTTCGACGACCACCCCTTCCGCACCACCCGCGCGCCGCACGCCTGCGGCCTGTGCGGCGCCACCTATAGCTACCTCGACGAAGTGGTGACCGACGACCAGGGCGGCCGCCTCTATGTCTGCTCTGACACCGACCACTGCGAAACCCGCCGCGAGGCCGGCCACACCGGCAGCGAATCCCCTATCGCGGAGGCCGCGCAATGAGCGAGCCGACCCTGCTCTCCGCAAGCGGGCTCACGCTGCGCTTCGGCGCCATCCCCGCGCTGCTCGATGTCGATGCCGATCTCTGGCCCGGCGAAATCCTCGCCATCGTCGGCGAATCCGGCTCCGGCAAAACCACGCTGCTCAACGTGCTCTCCGGCAAGATGGCGCCCCAATCCGGTCAGGTGATGTACCGCGACCCCGCAGGCGCCCTGCAGGACGTGCACGCCATGCCTGCCCCCGCGCTGCGTGCCCTGCACCGCTCCGACTGGGGTTTCGTGCACCAAAACCCCCGCGAGAATTTGCGTATGGCGGTCTCGGCCGGCGGCAATGTCGGCGAGCGGCTGATG
>CAIYPH010000353.1 GCA_903928045.1 uncultured Rhodospirillales bacterium | reverse complement strand
TTGGAAGGCAGTATTGAGGGTGTGGCGGTGTTGAAGACCAAGCTGGTCTAAAGCGCCGCAAGCCCCCCGGCGCCTGGTCGCGCCGGGGTCGCGAGGCGTTATTTCTTGCGGGCGAGCGGGATCGGTTCCGGCTTGGGCGGGGTGCGCTCGATGGTGCGGATTTCGCCGCTCGGGCGGCCCGAGGCGAGCGAGATCTCACGGTCCTGGGCTTCGATGACGGCCTTGGCGGCGTCATCGCCGTCGAAACCGAGCAGGGCCGTGGCCGGCACCTTGCGGTTGGAGCGGCGTGATCCGTCGGTATAGACGACGTCGAACATCACGAAGGCGCTCTCGATCCGGGCTTTCATGGCCATGATCTATTCCTTCACGACGTTGGTCTCGGCTGCGGCGGCATCTGGCAGAGCCTGATCGTTCTCGTCCAGCACCTCGCCCTCGGCCGGGGCGTCGCCTGCCTGGGCGCCGGCCTTGCGGGCGGCGCGGTCACGCAGCTTGGCCTCTTTTTTCGCCTGCTTGGCACGCTCGCGCTGGAGGCGTTCGAAACTATGGTTAACCTTGAAGGCCATATCGTCGTCCACTTCAGAAAACAGAATGAGCCGGCCCGGCGCTGCGACGCCGTCAGCCAGTTTCAAACTACAGGGAGGGGTGCGTTGATAGCGGCCATGGACCGCCTGATGGGGCCGTAGAGAACAGATGCGGCCCGCCGGCGCAAGTTTTTTCCGCGAATTGGCGGGATTCCGCGGGCATTGCTGATATGGGTGGGGGGTTGGGAGGGTGCATGCCGGCTTGTGAGGTCAACCGGGCATCGGACCGCCCGAAATGCGGATCGACATGGGCGCCAATCGCGATGCCGCCGTGTTCGGCGAGGATGCGGCGGGCTTCAATCCGCACCGCGCGCTTGCGGGTAGCACTACCCCCTATGGCGTGAGCTTCGGGCTCGGCATGCATGCCTGCCTCGGCCGCAACCTCGCCGTCGGAATCCCCCCACGCGGCGAGACGGACCCGGCAAGCCATCATTACGGCGTCATCCCGCTCATCATCGCCGAACTGCTCCGCTACGACATCGCGCCCAACTCGGCTGAGGCGCCGGAGATGGACAAGGCGACCGGGCGGCCGAACTGGGGGCGGTATCCTGTGTTGTTAAAGAGTGCCGGGTTGAGTGAATAGCCCGCTCCATAGGGTGGGAATGCGCGCTTAACCTGGGTGAACATCTCGCTTGAAAATAGACACTTATCCGGTAAATCATGACGTAGACGCAATTGCCCGGTGCCAAATCGAGATGACAATGTTCAAACCCAGAAATAGAATTGCCACCATCCTGTGCATCGCGTTCGTTCTTACATTAGCGAGAAATATCGCATATCCGGATGAAGTAACGAATAGCGAGAAGCAATTTATCCCTGATGTTCCCAATGCTTCATGGCTATTCGTCGAAGCTGCGAACGGATGCAAAGTAGCAACATTAATTGCCCCTCAAAATACTCGCTTCGAATGGTCAGGAGCCTGCGTCGATGGATTGATATCCGGCCCCGGTATTTTGACAGGACAATTGGGCCCAGCTAGCCAATTCTATCAGGGCGAGATGCGGGCGGGAAAGATGGATGGTGTTGGTACGATTATTTTGCGGAATCGTATTGCCGCATCCGGGGAAGACACTAAGCGCGAACTGAAATTCACCGGCCATTGGACGCAGGGGCGTCCGGACG
>CAIYPH010000352.1 GCA_903928045.1 uncultured Rhodospirillales bacterium | reverse complement strand
TCCTAAATGAACCTACCGGACGGACTCTAAGGGCAAGTAAGCAAGCGGTTCTTTTTTGAAAAAAAAGAACCAAAAAACTTTTATCCGCTTGCTCGGGAGTGTCACCGGGCAAGCGGGAAGCAAACGGATAGAAAGTTTTTGTTTCTTTTTTCAAAAAGTAGCGCTTTCTTCCTTCACCCAGGAGCTCCTCATGAAAATCGGCGTCTTCGCCACCTTCATGTCCCCCCTCGCCACCCCCGCGATGATCCGCGATTTCGGCCGCGCCGCCGAGGATGGCGGGCTCGATTCGATCTGGATGGGCGAGCACGTCATGCTGTTCGACAAGAACACCTACGGCTACCCCAGCTCCAAGGACGGCCGCATCCCCGTGCCCGAGGGCGGCGGCATGCTGGACCCGGTGGCGACCTTCGGCTTCCTCGCCGCCGCCACCACCCGCCTGCGCCTCGGCACCGGCGTCGCCCTCGTGCCCCAGCGCAACCCGATCTACACCGCCAAGGAGATGACCACGCTCGACTGGCTGAGCGACGGACGAATCGATTTCGGCATCGGCGTCGGCTGGAACAAGGAAGAGGTCGAATCCACCGGCTACGCCTGGGAAGACCGCGGCGAGCGCTGCGACGAGTTCCTCACCGCCATGCGCCGCCTCTGGACCGAGCCGGTGGTGGATTTCAAGGGCAAGTGGCTGAACTTCGAAACCGCGCGGATGGACCCCAAGCCGATCCAGAAACCCCACCTCCCCATCATCGTCGGCGGCTACGCTCCCCCGGCCTTGCGCCGCGCCGTGGAATTCGGCGCCGGCTGGTACGGCTTCAGCCGCGACCCCGCCGGCGTGAAAGCCATGCTCGCCAAGCTCGACGCCGCCTTCGCCAAGGCCGGCCGCACCCGACCCGCCGATTTCCGCATCATCATCACCCCGCCTGGCGACATGCCGGTGGACGCCATGCAGGCTTATGCGGAGATCGGGGTGCACGAAATCGTGCCCAATCTTGGCAGCCAGCGGGCGGAGCGCGTTGGGCCGCGGCTCAAGGAGATCGCGGCGCTGAAGCGGGCGATGGGGTAGGCAGCGAAGCGGTTCTTTTTAAAAGGAAGCGCTGGCTTCCCTCTTCTCATACTCCCGCAAATCCAGCCGCCGCAGCACCGGCGCCTTCCACGCGGTGATGGCGACGACGAGCAGCGTCACCACGCCCCCCGTCCACACCGCCGGCGCGATGCCGAGCGCCACCGCGGCGAGCCCGCTTTCGAACGTGCCCAACTCGTTGGTCGCGTTGAGGAACAGCCCGCGCACCGAGGACACCCGCCCGCGCAGCGCGTCCGGCGAGGCCATGCGCACGATCGCGCGCCGCACGATCACGCTCACCCCGTCGCACGCGCCGACGAAAAACAGCGCCCCGAGACACAGCCACAGATTGCGCGACAAACCGAACACGATGATGCCCAGCCCGAACCCCGCCACCGCCAGATGCAGCGCCAGCCCCGCGCGGGCGCGCGGCGGCACCCGTGTGGCGATCAGCATCGAGGTCAGCGCGCCAGCCGAGGTCGCCGCCCGCATCAGGCCGACTGCCCAGGGGCCTTCGTGCAGAATTTCGCCGGCAAAGGCGGGAAACAGCCCGGCCGCGCCGCCGAAGAACACCGCGAACAAGTCGAGCGCCATCGAGCCGATCAGCATCTGGCTGTTGAACACGAAGCGCAGCCCCTCGCCGATCGCCGCGATCACGCCCACCGGCGTGCCCGAGCGCGCCGGCGCCTGCCGCGGCTTGATCCCCAGCATCAGCGCCAGCGTCGCCCCCACCAGCAGCACCGCGGCGGCCAGAAATGTCGGGAACGGGCCGGCCATCTCATAAGCGATGCCCCCCAAAACCGGCCCGCTGAGCCCGGCGACACGCCCGACCGAGGCGACCAGCGACACCGCGTTCATCATCCGCTCCCGCGGCAGAATCTCGGCCTCAAGTCCGGTCACCGCCGGGTCCTCGAAGGCGCGCACCACGCCGAGGAAAAACGCGATCGTGTAGAGCCACGCCACTGTGCTCCCGCCCCCCAACGCCAGCGCCCCGGCCAGGCACGCCATCGCCGCCCGCGTCGCCACCGCCCCCGCCTTGCGGCTGGTGCGGTCCGCCACGTGGCCGCCCACCAGCACCAGGCCGATCGCCGGGATCGCCTCCACCAGGCCGAGCATGCCCAATGCAAAGGCGTCATGCGTCAGCGCGTAGACGTGCACGCCCAGAACCACCGCCAGCGCGCTTTCGGCCAGGCTGGCCAGGGCGGCGGAGATCAGGAAGGCACGCAGTTCCGGCAGTTTGAACAGGGCGATCACGCAAAGGTCCCGAAAACAGAAAAGCGGCGAGTTGCGCCGCGCCGGCATGCTCCCTACATCGATTTGCCAAAGGAGTCTGCCATGAGCGATGACACGATTGCCCGCACCGACGAAGACTGGAAGCGCCTGTTGACGCCCGAGGCTTACAAGGTCCTGCGCAAGCACGGCACCGAGCGCGCGGGCACCAGCCCGCTGAACTACGAAAAGCGCAAAGGCATCTTCGCCTGCGCCGGCTGTGGCCAGCCCCTGTTCTCGGCCGACACCAAGTTCGAAAGCGGGACGGGCTGGCCGAGTTTCTTCGCCCCGATCGACGGCACGGTCGCCACCACCACCGATCGCTCGTGGTTCATGACCCGCACCGAGGTTCATTGTGCCCGCTGCGAAGGCCATCTCGGCCATGTCTTCCCCGACGGCCCGGCGCCGACCGGGCAGCGCTATTGCATGAACGG
>CAIYPH010000351.1 GCA_903928045.1 uncultured Rhodospirillales bacterium | reverse complement strand
GAGGACCCGTGCACGATCGGCAAGGCGGCGGAGGTGGCGCGCTGCGTCAACGATGCCGGCCGCCGCGCGGTCGCGCGGCTGTTCGGGCTGATGTTCTCGCGCGGCCGGGGCATGCGGCGCGTTGCGCGCGGCGCGGCGCCGGCGGCGGATCGCGCGATGGCCGCCCGATGTACCGGCTTCACGTCCGTCGCGTGAGAACCGCCCCTGCAAGCCACGCAGGGGCGGCGATAGCGCGTGGGCGCACGCGGTCGGAACCATTGGCGTATGTGATCGGGCTACGTGATAGCCAAGTAGACCAAGGAAGGTGTTCTTTTTGTGAACAAAAAGAACCAAAAAACTTTTTCCGACTTCGTTGCCGTTGGCTGCTTTCCCCGGAAGGTTGGGAGCGGTACCCGCAAGGCGGATAAAAGTTTTTTGCTCCTTTTTTTCAAAAAAGGAGTGCTTCCTTCCCCTTGCCTTTCCCTGTTCCGGTTCTTCGGCTCCCCAAGCGAACGAGGGCAACAAAAACAACACGCACCCTCCCCTACCGATTCGCCCCCGGCACCCACATCACATCCGCCGCGCCGTTGTCGTTGAGCGCCCGTCCAAGCACGAAAAGATGGTCGGAGAGCCGGTTGAGGTAGCGCACCACTTCGGGGTTCACCGTCTCGGCGGCGGCCAGCGCCACCACGCGGCGCTCGGCCCGGCGCACCACGGTGCGGGCGACATGGGCCTGGGCCGCGGCCGGGGTGCCGCCGGGGAGAACGAAGCTTTTCAGCGGCGGCAGGGTGGCGTTCATGGCGGCGACCTCGGCCTCGAGGCGCAGCGAGGGCACGTCGGTGAGGCGGAGGCGGTCGCCCATTTCGCCGGGCACGCAGAGGTCGGCGCCGACGTCGAACAGGTCATTCTGGACGCGGGCGAGCATGGCGTCCGCGTCGCCGGTCGTGTGCAGCCGGAGCACGCCGATGATGGCGTTGGCCTCGTCCACGGCGCCATAGGCTTCGACGCGCAGCGCGTCTTTCGCGATACGGGTGCCATCGCCGAGCGAGGTCTGGCCTTTGTCTCCGCCGCGGGTGACGACGCGATCGATACGAACCATGGGTGTCCTCAGGGGGCGAACTGGATTTGCAGGGTGGTGACGGCCGGGGCCATCGCGCCATCGGCGCGGCGGGCCGGCTTGTAGCGCCAGGCGAGAATGGCTTTGCGGGCGGCCTGATCGAGCAGTGGATAGCCCGACGTCCCGATCACGTCCACCGCCGTGACACCGCCATCGGCGGCGACCTGGATGCGCAGCGTCACCGTGCCTTCCTGGTGCAGCAGGGCGGCCTCGCGGGGGTAGCTCGGTGGCCAGTTGCCGCTTTCGGGCTCGGCGGGGGTGAGGATACCGTTGGGGTCCTCGATCTTGCCGTCGATCCCCGCGAGGCCGAGGCGGATTTCGGGCGGCGCGGCCACCGGTTCGGGCGCCGGCGGGGGGGCGGGAGGTTGCAGCGGGGCCGGCGGCGGCGGGGGCGTTTCCGGGCCGGGCGGAACGACAGCCGGACGCGGCGCCGGCGGCGCGGGCTGCGGCGGAGGAGGCG
>CAIYPH010000350.1 GCA_903928045.1 uncultured Rhodospirillales bacterium | reverse complement strand
GTGCTTCGCGAATCGGTGATGGCGCTCGATCTTGGTCGTGCCCTTGTGCACGGCCCGGCGCAGCTCCTCGTCCATGATCCAACGCAGCAGAAACGTCGTGCGCACCGCCTTGCCGAGTTCCTGCAGCGCGAGCGCAAAGCGATTGCGCGTGCTGTAACTGTTGATCTGGGCGAGAACCACTGACGGGGCGAGCACGCCGCTCTGGATCGCGAGCGCGAGCTGCATGAACATCGGGTAGTGTTCCTCGATCAGCGCCCAGTTCACGCTGCCACTGAAGAGTGCGTCGAGGCTGCCGTGGCAGTGATCGTGGCCCGGCCGGTAGAGTTTTAGTTTGCGCCAGCGACGAATGCGAGGCATGAGTTCGATGCCGAGAAGATAGGCGAGACCGAAGACGGCCGCGGACTGGCCGTGGGTGTCGGCGTGAATGCGACGGGGGTGCAGGTCGGAGAGGTTCTGAAACAGCGCATCGAGGATATAGGTCGCCTCGTAGGTTCCGCAGGCGATGAAGCGGCTGAAGAGCGCAATGTAGTTGTCCGCAATATGCCGGTACGCGATGCCGCCGGTCTTGCCATACCGGATATGGCGCTCGGCGAGCAGATTGTCCTCGTAGGTCTCAACGTGCGTGCCGTCGGCCGAGGCCGACTCGCCCGTCCCCCATTGCCGGGGCAACTCAAACTTCGCATAGAGGTTGATGAGATCGGCCGACGCCGCGCGAAGGTCCGCGATGTCGACATGGCGACGGTCGACGAATGCCAGCTGGTCGGCAGAGACCGTGCCATTCAGATGCCTGGCCGCCTGGGTAGGACCCAAACCGCAGCCGTACGCGAAGGTCGTGAGCACGTAGCGATGGGCCGCGTCCTTAATCTGCGGCCCGAGGCGCGACGGCAGCCCGAAATGCCGGCTCCACTCGGTCCAGTGTTCGGTGTTGGCCAGCGTTTCGAGCACCTGGCGCTCCGGCAGACGCTGCATCAGTCGCCGTTCGAGATCAAGGGCCGACGCCGGCGTCGGGATCGCACGCGGCGGGGTGATGATCGGACGGCCGTCCTTGCCGCACCGCAGATACCCCTCCCGCTCGTCGGTGATCGCATGCCTGAGGAAGCCGGCCTGCTTCACCAGTGACTCCTTCACCACCCGCACAAACCCGTCCGCGCCTGGGCCCCACCCCTGGGATGCCGCGTACGTCGCCATCGCCGCGGGATCCGCGGACTCCGGCGGCAGCCGGTCCCAGAAGCGGTCGTAGCTCAGCGATCCCACGACGAACATCTCGCCGGCCCTGATGGCGGCGGCGAGCTCGAGCATGGCCACGACTTCCAGCTGCCGCCGATTGAACAGCTGAGCGTCATCCTTGCCATCGTGCACGAGCCCCCGCCACTCCCGCGGCAAGGCGTCAGGCGCGACGCCGTCGATGCAGATGTAATCGCAATAGGGCGGCTCATCCCCGGTCACGGCCATGACGAGATCGAGCAGTTCGCCGGTCGCTGGCGTCCCTTGCAATGGCAGCAGATCGGCCACCCGCAAAAGCGGCGCCCTAACCGGCACAAAAGCCGCTCGAGCGAACGGCCGCCAGTTCTGCTTCTCGTGACGCAGATGATTGGCACACTGCTGCGTGAGTCGCTCCCGACCGCCCTCGGCGGCATAGAGTGCCTCGAGTCGCGCGAGCGTCTGAGCCGGGTCCCCAGGCGCTCCGTGAATGATCAACGAATCGTGAAACGCCCGAATGAGTGTGTCGGTCTCGTTTCGCCGGCCGCGATACCACTCGTCCAGGCGCTGCTCGCTTCGCCATTCGATCTTGCGCACGAGCTTGAGCAGCATCTGCGTCAGGTCATCGAGAACCTGGCCGCGGGCGTGCCGGATCATCGCGAGCAGCAGCGCCTGACGACGCGGCCCGGAATACTCGCGCAGCTCCGGCGCCTTGAGCCGCCTCGCCTCGTTCGCCCATTGCAGCACCTTCGCGTCGGCGACCGGCTGCAACGGGTCCGTTGGATCCGGCAGCCCAGCCAGCCACTTGTACCGTTCAATCAGGGCGTTCAGGTTCTTGCGCGAGGCGCGCCCGGGGGGCCGGCACAGCACGGCGAACGGCGACTCCTGCGTCGTAGGGTCAACGGTGAGCAGC
>CAIYPH010000349.1 GCA_903928045.1 uncultured Rhodospirillales bacterium | reverse complement strand
TGCCGCTCAGCAGCACCGGTATTTTGCGGGCAGCGAGGGCATCGAGGATGGCGGCCAGATTGGCCTCGGTCGATTTGGGATCGAGGGCGCGCAGCCCGTCATTGCCGCCGAGTTCCACCAGCGCGCAATCCGCGCCATCGCCCAGCGCCCAGTCGAGCCGCGCCCGTCCACCGGCGGTGGTATCGCCGGAGACGGCGCCATCGATCAGCACCACGTCCCGCCCGGCGGCCTTCAAGGCGGCGGCGATTTGGGCCTGGAAGCCGTCGGCGCGCGCCAGTCCGTATCCGGCGGTGAGCGAATCCCCGAGAATCAGCAGGCGGATTGGGGCCGCCGCGGCGGAAAAGGCCAATCCGCAGATGAAAAGACAGCAAACCAGGGGGAATGCCGCTTTCCGCCACCGGCCGGGCAGGCCATATCCTGCGCCCATGGACGCCATATCATCGCCTCCGGGCTCGCTCCCGGCGCAATCCGGCACCGAATCGCTGGTGCAGGTCCGGGATCTCCGACTGACGGTGCCTTCCGCCGCCGGGCCGGTCAATATTTTGCGCGGGATCGATCTCGATATCGCCGCGGGCGAGGCGGTCGGCGTAGTCGGCCCGTCCGGCTCCGGCAAGACCAGCCTGCTGATGGTGCTGGCCGGGCTGGAACACGCCACCGGCGGCTCAGTCCGCCTCGCTGGGCAGGAGCTCGCGGGGCAGGACGAGGACCAACTGGCCTTGTTGCGCCGGAACACGGTCGGCATCGTCTTCCAGTCCTTTCACCTCATCCCGACCATGACGGCGCTGGAGAACGTGGCGATCCCGCTCGAAATCGCCGGCGATCGCGCGGCGATGGCCAAGGCGAAGGCCAGCCTGGAGGCGGTTGGCCTCGGGCATCGGCTCACCCATCTGCCCGGCCAGCTCTCGGGCGGCGAGCAGCAGCGCGTCGCGCTCGCCCGCGCCTTCGCACCGCGGCCGCGCCTGCTGCTGGCGGACGAGCCGACCGGGAATCTCGATCAGGCGACCGGCGCCATCATCATGGATCTGCTGTTCGACTTGCGGGCGCGGGACGGCACCACGCTGATGCTGATCACGCATGACCCGGTGCTGGCCGCCCGCTGCGGGCGGATCGTGCGGATCGGCGACGGACGGGTGGCGGGGTGATTCTCGCTTTTCGCCTCGCACTGCGCGAATTGCGCGGCGGGCTGCGCGCCAGTCTGCGCGCCATGGCGATCGTGCTCGCCTGCCTCGCCCTCGGCGTCACCGCCATCGCGGCGGTCGGCACGCTGCGGGAGGGGGTGAACCGCGGCATGGCGGCGGACGGCGCGCGGATCCTGGGCGGCGATATCGATATCCAGGGCGGTTCCCAGCCCTTGCCCGAGACGCTGCGCGCCTGGCTGCGCGCCCGGGGGGCGGCGCTCTCCGAAGTCGTCACCCTGCGCTCCATGCTGGTGGCCGCCAATGGCGAGCGGATGCTGGTGGAGGTGAAGGCGGTCGATCGCGCCTGGCCGCTGATCGGCGCTGCCGAATTTGCGCCCGCCGCCGCGCCTGATGCGGTCTTGGCCGATAAGGGGATGGCGGTGGAGGCGCTGGTGGCCGAGCGGCTCGGTATCCGCGCCGGCGATACGCTGCGGTTGGGCACCCAGAGCTTCACGCTGCGCGCGGTGATCGGCTTCGAGCCTGACAAGGTCGCCACACCCTCGGTGTTCGGGCCGCGCGCCCTGATCGGGCTCGCCGATCTCGCGACCACCGGGCTGTTGCAACCAGGCGCCATCGTCGAGCACCATCTCCGCGCCCGATTCCCCGCCGGCACCGATGTTCGCGCCCTCATCACCGCCCAACGCGCCGCTTTCCCCGATACGGGCTGGCGCGTGCGGGATACCAATAACGCGGCGCCGTCGGTAACGCAGGTGCTGGAACGCACCTCGCTGTTCATGACCCTGGTGGCGCTGACCGCGCTACTGGTCGGCGGCATCGGGGTGGCGAACGGCACGCGGGCTTGGCTCGATGCGCGCTTCCGCAGCATCGCCACGCTGCGCTGCCTCGGGGCGCCGGCCGGGCTGGTGTTCGCGATGATGTTGATCCAGGTGATGGCGCTGGCCGTACTCGGCATCGCCGCCGGGTTGGTGCTGGGCGCGGCGATCCCGGCCTTGGCCTCGCAATTCCTCGCCGGCGTGCTGCCGGTGCCGCCGGTGCAGGGGATTTTCCTTCGCCCGCTCGCCCTCGCCGCGCTGTACGGGCTGCTGACGGCGGCGACCTTCGCGCTGTGGCCGCTGGGCCGCGCGATGGCGATCCCCGGTGCGGCGCTGTTCCGCGACGCGATGACACCGGTTGCCGCCGGGCGGCGCTGGGGGCTGATCGCGATCAACGCGGCGCTCGCTTTGGCGCTGGTGGCGCTCACAGTTACCGGGGCGGAGTCGCCCGGCTTCGCTGCGGCCTTCTGCGGCGCGGCACTCGCCACGCTCCTGCTGTTCCGCCTCGGCGCCGCGCTGCTCACCCGCCTCGCGCGGGTCGCCGGCGCCGCCGGGAGTGCGGCGCTGCGGCTCGGCCTCGGCAATCTCTATCGGCCCGGCAACGCGACGCCGCTGCTGATGGTCTCGGTCGGGCTTGGGCTGTCGACGCTCGCCGCCGTGGCACTGATCCAAGGCAATTTGCAGCGCCGGGTGCTGGAGCAGATGCCGGCCCGCGCGCCGAGCTTCTTCTTCGTCGA
>CAIYPH010000348.1 GCA_903928045.1 uncultured Rhodospirillales bacterium | reverse complement strand
GGGGGGGGGGGGTTTTGGGCGCCTGCCGGGCCGACCGGCCGCGCGCGGATCTTGCGGCGGCCGGCTTCGGGGCATGCGGCTTCAGTTTGCTGCTGCCGCTGGAATGCGACGTCCCCGATCCCGGGGCGCTGCGGCTGCGCCTGGCGGGGACGCCGCTGTTCCTGCTGCCCGATGAGGCAACGCGTGTGGTCAGCGCAGGTGGCGGCTGAAGAAGTCCAGCGTGCGGGCCTGGGCCACAGCGGCGTCGGTGGCGGAGAAGCTGCCACGCTCGTCGCAGGCGAAGCCGTGCTGGGCGCCGGCATAGACATGGATTTCCGCGCCGGGCTGCGCGGCCTGCACCTTGGCGACGTCGGACATCGGGATGCCGGTGTCCTTCTCGCCGAAATGCAGCTGCACCGGGCAGTTCGGCACTTCCGCGCAAGTGCCGGCGACGCCGCCGCCATACCAGCCGGAGGCGGCGGAGAAGCGGCGCGAGCGGGTGGCGCCCCACCAGGCGACGGTGCCGCCGAAGCAATAGCCGACGATGCCGACCTTGCGCGGGCCGAGCCAGGCGGCGGCGGCCTCGACGTCGGGGATGATGCCGGCATCGCCGATCTTGCCGCGATAGTCGCGGCCCTTGGCGATGTCATCGGCGGTGTAGCCGAGCTCGACGCCACGGTCCGCGCGATCGAACATCGCCGGGGCGATCACCGCGTAGCCGGCGGCGGCGAAGGCGGCGCAGAGGTTGCGGATGTGGTTGTTGACGCCGAAAATCTCCTGGACGACGACGAGGCCGGGGCCATCGCCGGTATTGCCGTCGACCCAGGCGGCGAGCTTATGTCCGTCGGCGGCGGTGAGTTCGATGAAGCCGGCCATGTGCGTTTCCCTTATACTGCGGTGGTTCAGCGCTAGAGGATCGCCATATGGCCGAGATCGTCAACCTCCGCCGTGAGAAGAAACGCCGGGAGCGCGCCGCGGAGGCCGAGGTCGCGCGGGAGAACCGCGTTCGCCATGGCCGGACGGGCGGGCAGAAGGCGGCCGACCGGCTGGCGGCCAGCCGGTTGGAGAGGGATGCGGAGGGGAAGCGGCTGGAGCGGGATGACGGGGCGCGGGAGGGTTGATCGCGCGGGCGGGACGCGGGATGATCGGGGCGTGGGCCGGTCGGCCCCGGGCGGCGGGAAGTGTCATGGAATTTTACACGGTGGCGGTTGGGTGGGACGGGTTTGGCGTTAAATACCTGAATTGACAGGGGTTAATTTTCTGGCACGCTGATTGCTTAGTGGATGTCAGAGCGTAGTCGACCAAGCCGGTGCGGTGGATGTTGCGGCACGGTGAGATTTTTAGGAGTTCGGATGATGCGTGTGTTCGGTAAGCTGGTGGTTGGTGCGGCGATGTTCGGTGGGTTCGTGATTGGCGCGCATGTGGCCCAGGCGACGCCGACGCTGACGACGCTACAAAGCGCCACGACTGGGGCGGTTGCAGCGACCGATTTCACGACCAACCTGACGGTCTTCAAGTTCAACCCGGCGCTCGGAACGCTGACCGACGTGTATCTGACGCTGAACGGCACCGTGGTTGCGGACTTGTCTGCCGAGAGCAAGGATGCCGCCCCGGCGACGATTACGCTGCTCAGTAAGGCGACGGAAACGCTGAAGACAGGCGGCGGGTTGAGCCTGGCGCAGGCCCTGCCGGCCAATTCGGTTATTTTCAATGCCGCGGCATATGACCACGTCCTCGATTTCGGCGGCACGTCGGGAACCACGGTTACCGGCCTGACCGGCACCGCGGCGACTGGCCAGTTGGACATCACGGGGGCAACCACCTCTGTGGCGGTTCCCGGGGGAAGCCCGCTTTCGGTGAGTGGCTCGGCGATCCTCAGCGCCTTTACCGGCGTGGGTGCGGCGGACATCATGACCCTGACGCTGGGCGCCGCTGGTAACTCGTCGGCGACGGGCGCCGGTAACCTGGTCTCTTCGATCTCGACCAACGCGGCTGGCAACATCACGGTTCAGTATGGCTATACCCCGGCTCCGGTGCCGGAGCCCGCTTCGATGACGCTGCTTGGCGCCGGGCTCCTTGGCCTTGGCGCGATCTCCCACCGCCGCAGCAAGAAGGCCTGAGTTCTCCTCGCATCACTCCGCGTGAACGGCGGCCTTCGGGCCGCCGTTTTCGTTTGGGGGTCAGCCGCGCCGCAGTACCGGATAGCTCGGTGGAAAGATCGTCTCCACCGGCGGGTGCTTCCAGGTGCGCTCCGGGTATTTCGCTATCAGCCCGTCGAACTGCGCCTGG
>CAIYPH010000347.1 GCA_903928045.1 uncultured Rhodospirillales bacterium | reverse complement strand
GCGGGTGCGGGCGTTGGTGTGCGTGCGCTGGCCACGGACCGGGAGGCCCTTGCGGTGGCGCAGGCCGCGGTAACAGGCCAGATCCATCAATCGCTTGATGTTGGTCGAGTTCTCGCGGCGCAGATCGCCCTCGACCGTGTAGTCGCGGTCGATGGTTTCACGGATCTGCAGCACTTCCGCGTCAGTCAGCTGGTTCACCCGGCGCGCATCTTCGATGCCCACCTTATGCACGATCTCCTGCGCCTTGGCGGAGCCGATGCCATGGATGTACTGCAGCGCGATGACGACGCGCTTGTTAGTCGGAATGTTGACGCCTGCAATACGGGCCACGCGTATAATCTCCTGGTCGCGCCGATAGACGCAAAAGCAGCCCCGGTTCATCCGCCGATACGGATGAGCCGGCGCGGCGATCGCGCTCTTTCGCGGAAGCGCACCGTTATATGTACGATTGCGCCGCCGTCAATGGTTGACGTCCTAAAGACGCCGGAAAAACATCACTCTTTATACACCTGAGCGGGTGCTCAAGCTTCTTCTTCCTGCAGGGCCGCGTCGATTGACTTGGCCACAGCTTCGATGGAGTCCATGCCGTCCACTTCCGCCAGCTTGCCCTGCCCCCGATAGAACGGCAGCAGAGGCGCGGTCTGGGTGTTGTAGGCGGCCAGCCTTACCTTGAAGGACTCCGGATTGTCGTCGGCCCGGCCTTCAGCCTCGAATCGCTTGGCGATCCGCTGAACCAGGGCCTCGTCGTCCACCTTGAGGCGGACCACGCGGTCGATCTTCTGTCCGCGGCCCGCCAGCATGGCGTCCAGCGCCTCCGCCTGGGCCACGGTGCGCGGGAAGCCGTCGAAGATGGCCCCGCCGGCGGCGTCCGCCTCAGGCAGCCGCTCCTCGATCAGGGCGATGACGATCTCGTCCGACACCAGCGAACCGGAATCCATGATCGCGGCCACGCGCTTTCCGAGTTCGGACCCAGAGCTGCGGGCTGCGCGAAGCATGTCGCCAGTGGATAGCTGCACCATGCCGCGCTCGGTCACCAGCCGCTTGGCCTGGGTGCCCTTGCCGGCCGCCGGCGGCCCGAACAGGATCAGATTCATTTACCGCGACCCCGCAGCTTCGATTTCTTGATCAAGCCTTCGTACTGGTGAGCCAGGAGATAGGACTGAATCTGAGCCACCGTATCCATGGTGACCGTAACCACGATCAAGATCGAAGTGCCGCCGAAGTACATGCTGCCGCCGATCTTGGCCATCATGGCCTCAGGCAACAGACAGACCACGGAGATGTAGCCCGCGCCGATCACCGTCAAGCGGGTCAGCACGAAGTCCATATATTCAGCGGTGCGCTTGCCGGGGCGGATGCCCGGCAGGAAGCCGCCGTACTTGCGCAGGTTCTCCGCCGTTTCCTCGGGATTGAACACCACCGAGGTGTAGAAGAAGCAGAAGAAGATGATCGCCGCGCCGTAGAGAATGACGAACAGAGGCCGGCCGTGCTGCAGCTGCCCGACGAAGCCCGGCAGCCACTGCAGCCAGGTCGGCAGCTTGGCCAGGGCGAGGAAGCCCGCGGCCGAGGCCGGCAGGAGAAGGATCGACGAGGCGAAGATCGGCGGAATCACGCCGGCGGTGTTCACCTTCAGCGGCAGGAACGAGGATTCGCCCCCGAACATGCGGTTGCCCACCTGGCGCTTGGGATACTGCACCAGCAGCCGCCGCTGGGCGCGCTCGACGAACACGATGAAAAAGATCACCGCGATGGCCACCACGGCGATGATCAGCAGGGTGAAGCCCGACAGCGAGCCGGTGTGCACCATGGTCAGCAACTGCATCAGCTGGGTCGGCAGACCGGCCACGATGCCGGCGAAGATGATCAGCGACACCCCGTTGCCCACGCCGCGCGCGGTGATCTGCTCGCCGAGCCACATCAGGAAGAGCGTGCCGCCGGTGAGGCACACCACGGTCGAGACCACGAACGACAGGCCCGGCTCATAGACCGTGCCCTGGGCGTTCTGCAGGCCCATGGCGATGGCGAAGGACTGGCCGAGCGCCAGTACGACCGCCAGATAGCGGGTGTACTGGTTCAGCTGCTTGCGGCCGGCGTCGCCGCCTTCTTTGCGCAGCTTCTCCCACGGCGGATAGATGGTGCCCATCAACTGCACGATGATCGAGGCCGAGATATAGGGCATCACGGCGAGGCTGAAGATGGCCATCCGCTGGACGGAGCCGCCGGTGAACATGTTGGCCATGCCGAGCCAGCCCTGGGACTGGCCCTGGAACAGCCGCTGGAACACCTCCAGGTTGATCCCAGGGATCGGCAGGTGGGTGCCCAGGCGATAGACGATCAGGGCGCCGAGGGTGAACCACAGGCG
>CAIYPH010000346.1 GCA_903928045.1 uncultured Rhodospirillales bacterium | reverse complement strand
CGCCTCCTCGACGCTGTGGGTAATGAACACCACAGTCATGCCGGTACGGGTCCAGATACCGTGCAATTCAGCCTGCATCTTCTCGCGGGTAAGAGCGTCGAGCGCGCCGAACGGCTCGTCCATCAACAGCAATTTTGGCTGGTTGCATAGCGCACGCACAATGGCGAGGCGCTGTTGCATGCCGCCCGACAATTCGTACGGATAGCGGGCGCGGAATTCCCACAGCCCGACCAGCCGCAACAATTCCTCGACCCGGTGCTCCCGCTCGGCCTTCGGCACCCGGCGCAGCGTGAGGCCGAAGCCTGCGTTGGCCGCCACCGTCATCCACGGCATCAGCGCGGGCTGCTGGAACACTACGCCTCGGTCTGCCCCCGGCCCGGTAACCGGGGACCCTTCCACCAGCACCTGGCCGCTGGTGGGGGAGAGGAACCCAGCAAGCGTCTGCATCAGCGTTGTCTTGCCGCAGCCGGACGGGCCGACGATGCAGATGAAGTCGCCGCGGCCGAATGCCAGGCTGGCCCGCTCCAGCGCATGGACGCTCGTGGCGCCCGCGCCGAAACGCACGCTGACATCGTCGAAGGCGACAAAATCCTTCATGTTGGCCCGCTCTGCTCAGGCCACCGCGGCGACGAGGAACTTGATGTTCACCGCCTTGTGGAACGCGTCCACCGTCGGTGCCGAGCGGATGCTCTTCTGCTCGACAAGGAAGTCCGCCGCGCTCTTGAGCACGCCGGCGAATTTTCCGGTGCCGCCGGGAGCGCCGAGCCATGCCGGAGTCAACTGGTCCTTCAGGCCGATGAAGTCATATTCTTCCATGTCGGCCTTGGCGACCTCGGCCGTCACGCCGGCATACTTGCCCACCAGCACGCTCGCCTCGACCGGCTTGGCCTTGTACATGTCGAGCGACTTGCCGTAAGCCTTGAGCATCGCTGCCATGATCTCGGGGTTGGCCTGGGTGAATGCGGTGCGCGCGATGATGCAGTCGGCGATCACGTAGCCGGCCGATTCAAGCTTGTCGTAAGTGCGATAGACCTCACCGCCGGCGGCAAGCAGCTTCGACTTGGTCGGACTCCAGACATAACCGGCATCAATGTCCCCGCGCGTCCAGGCCGCCAGCATGGCGTCGCCGCGCATGTCCAGCACGGTCACGTCGCGCTGGGTGAGGCCGTTGGTCTTAAGGAAGCCGAGCAAGCGGAAATGCGAGGTCGAGCCGAACGGGGTCGCCACCTTCTTACCCTTGAAGTCGGAAGGGGTCTTGATGTTGGCGGACTTGCGGACCGTCATTTCCTCGGCCGGACCAATATTGTCCATCATCGCGACGACCTCGTAGCCGATGCCTTGGCTGATGCCGGCGGCGGTGGGCGAGGAACCGATGCCGAAGCCGATATCGATGCCACCGGCAGCGACGCCGGTGTTGATCTCGGCGCCGCTGCCGACCTCGATCCAGTTCACCTTTGTGCCGGCGACCTGGTCGATCCAGCCTTCGCCCTTGCTAATCATGAACGGGCTGGTGCCGACGAAGAAGGCGATGTTGATCTGCGCCGGTGCAGCACGAACGATGGCCGGCATCGCCAGGGTGGCGGCGGCGAGGCCGCTGCCCCTGAGCAGAGCACGGCGGCCAATTTTACGATGGATGGATGATGCGTCGGTCATATCGGTTCCCCGGGGTTGATGATTGAACAGGCACGCCAAGTCTATCGCCCGGCCCAGTGGACGATGCGTCGTTGCGCTAAGACGAGCACGTAATCAAGCGCCACGCCCATGAGGCCGATGATGAAAATGCCGACGAACACATAGTCCGAACGCAGGAACCGCCCGGCGTCGAGGATGAGCCAGCCGATGCCGGTGGTGCCGGCGATGATCTCTGCCGCAATGAGCGTGCCGTAGACCGCTCCAACCGCAAGGCGCGCGCCGGTGAATATCTCCACCAATGCCGATGGAAAGATCACGTAGCCAAAAACCTGCCAGCGGTTCGCGCCGAGCGAAAGTGCCACGTGCACGCGCGCCCGGGCGACATTGCGCACTCCGTCCCGCGCCGCAGTCGCCGAGACCGGCAGGGCCGCGAGAAACAGCAGCATCACCTTCGATTCCTCCCCGATGCCGAACCAAATGATCAGCAACACGAGATAGGCAAGCTGCGGCAGCGGCCGGAGAAACTCTATAAAAGGCGCGCAAATTGCATCGATCAGCCGCACACTGCCCATCGCGAGACCAAGCGCGGTGCCAAGTACGGCGCCGGTGCTGAAGCCAACGCCGATACGGAACAGGCTGTCACCGATATGCTCCAGCAGCGAGCGGCTCTTGTAGCCTTCGTCCACCATGTCTGTGAATGCGTCCCACAACTCGCCCGGGCTGGGAAGAAACAGGTCTGAGACGCGGCCGTTCCGCGTCAGCCCCACCCATATGGCGATCATCAACGCGACCGTCACAGTCGCGGCGAGGCGGCTTGGCGGTCTCATTCGCGACCCCGCCAATGCACGATCTGGTTGTCGAGCAGTACCAATCCGCGGCTCAGCGCCATGCCGAACAGGCCGAGCAGGATGATCCCGAGGAGGATGATGTCGTTGCGCAGGAACCGGCTGGCGGAGAATATCATCCAGCCCAGCCCGTCGCTCGCCGCCATCAGTTCGGCCGCGACCACTGAGGAGAACGCACCGGACAGCGCGATCCGAAGCCCCGTGAAAATCATCGACAGCGCGGAGGGAAACACCACGTAGACGAAAATCTGCCACTGCGTCGCCCCCAACGACTGCGCTGCCTGCACACGCAAACGGCTCACCTGCGCCACGCCGGCCATCGCCGCGATGGCAATTGTCGGGAATGCGGCGAGGAACAGCAGCACTACCTTGGACAAATCGCCCGCGCCGAACCACAGGATCAGCAGCACGAGGTACGAAAGCGGCGGCAGGGGGCGCATGAACTGGATGATCCATCCCGCGGCGCCCGCAACTATCCGGTTGGTACCCATCCACAGGCCGATTGGGATCCCGGTGATGGTCGCCAGCACGAATCCGGCGAGACAACGACCGAGCGTGGCCTCGATGTTCTGCATGAGCGTAGTGTCGCGATATCCGTTCCGCAGCATATCGATGAGGCCACTCCATACGTCGCTCGGAGTTGCGAGCAGGTCGGACGTGACAAAGCCGAGGCGGCCGAGCAGATACCAGCCAAGTAACGCCACAGCGACAGAGACGGCGCTGACACCGCTCAGTGCGAGACCACCAGCCGCTCTCAAGGCGGGCATTGAATCATTCGGGGCGAGACGCAAGATCTGGTCAAACGTCGGACTCCATGCCGCGCAGGGCTGTTTGCCAAATGCCAGGCCGAGCGCCATCGCCTTTGGTCGGTGGATAACGGTGCGCATCGCGGCCGCCGGCCGGTACGCGACAAACTCGAGAATGAGGACTAAAATCTCGTATCCGCCACCGATGGCACGGCACGACGACGCGAGGGTTCCGTTATTCGTTGAAGCTCGTCAAGGCGTAACCATCCCTATCGAAGGTTACGCCGCGAACGCGAGCAGTTCAAGGGGCCAGTCCCGCTCACCCGCAGGTTCCATAGACCGGTGGCGCGTCAGATCATGTGGGGCGGCGGTGCGTTTATGTGCAGCGGTGATTGCATGACGTCCAACCGTGTCAGTTGGCCGGTCGAGGTAGGGGGATGTCCCGCCCGATGTTGAAATAGGTTGGTCGGCGTTGCCCGCCTTGAGCCGTTAGGCTCGGGGTGTCGAATCCTCAAAGGAGAGCAACGCCATGAAGAGAATTACCACACCCGCGCCGCAGGCCGCCACGGCTCT
>CAIYPH010000345.1 GCA_903928045.1 uncultured Rhodospirillales bacterium | reverse complement strand
GGCACGTTGGCGGCGCGGGCGGCGGCGACGAGCTGGTCCAGCAGATCGAGCACCGGCTGCGACAACAGGTCGTAGCGTTCGTACAGCGACGGCGTGCCGCGATCGGCCGCGAACATGAACTGCATCAGGTCGTTGGACCCGATGGAGATGAAATCGGTCTCCTTCAGCAGTTCGGGCAACTGCCACATCAGGGCCGGGACCTCCAGCATGGTGCCGATGGTCAGGCGCTCGGGGCTGGGGCGGACGCGGCGGGCTTCGGCGACCAGCAGGGCTTTGGCGGCTTTGAATTCGCCGACGGTGGCGACCATGGGGAACATGACGGACAGGGGCCGCCCGCCCGCCGCCAGCAAAAGGGCGCGCAATTGGCGGCGGAGCAGGGCCGGACGGTCCAAACCGACGCGGAGGGAGCGCCAGCCCATCGCGGGGTTTTCCTCCTCGGTCACCGTGCCCGGCAGCATTTTGTCGGCGCCCAGGTCCAGCGTCCGAAACAGCACCGGCCGGTCGCCGGCTTCATCCAAAGCGCGGGCGTAGATCGCGGCCTGTTCCCCGACATCGGCGATGGCGCCGCGGGCGAGCATGGCGATTTCTGTGCGGAACAGGCCGATTCCGTCGGCGCCGGTGCGGTCGAGCTGCGCCAGTTCCATGCTCAGGCCAACGTTCAGCATCAGTTTCAGCCCCACGCCGTCGGCGGTGGCGGCGGGGCGGCCGATCAGCGCCGCCCACCGGGCGTAACGGGCGCCGCGGGCTTCCAGAGCGCGCGTGTAGGCGTTGCGGACGTCGTTGTCGGGGCGGAGGACCAGTTGACCCTCATCCCCGTCGATCACGGCGATGTCGCCGGGTTCGGCGGTGTCCAGCATCCCGCGCGTCGCGCCGACCGCCGGGATGTCCAGCGCTCGGGCCAGAATGGCGGCATGGCCGGCGGGGCTGGCTTCTTCCACCGCGACTCCGGCGATGCCGGCGGCGTGCCAGTCCAGCAGTTCGGCCGGACCCAGGCGGCGGGCCAGCAGGATCGCCCCGGGGGGCAGCGGTCCGCGCGGTTCGTCGCCGGTGAGCGTGGTCAGCAGCCGGTTGGCGAGATCCTCCATGTCGGCGAGGCGTTCGCGCAGATAGGCGTCGCTGATCCGGCGCATGCGGTCATGCATTTCCCCGGCCACGCGCTGCACCGCGGCCTCGGCTGTCAGACCGCCGCGAATCACGTCGCCGACACGGCGCAGCCAGCCAGCATCGGCGGCGACCAGACGGTAAGCTTCCAGCACTTCGCGGGACGCCGAGGCATCGGCGGAGCGGCCGGCGGGCGAAACCCCGGCGATCAGGGCATCGAGACCCCGTTGCATGCGTTCGGCGGCGTCATGCAGGCGGGCCAGTTCGGCGTCGGGATCGTCGGCGAGCAGCTTGATACCGGTGCGGCGGACGGCGTGCAGCACGACGGGGCCGATCGCGATGCCGGTCATCAGGGTTGTGCCGGCGAAGACGCGGGCGACCGTACCGGCGTGACCCTCGGCCGATCCCTCCGCCGCGCCGCTGGCCGGCAGCATCTCCGCCAACAGCATCGCCACGGTTTCGAGGTCGTCGACTTCCTGGTCCGTGAAATGCCGCGGCAGACGGTTCTGCACCACCAGGACGCCCAGCGTGCGGCCGGAGCGGCGGACGGGGACCGCGAGCAGGGAGGCGAACGGATCTTCCCCGGTTTCCGGGCGGTAGGCGAAAGCGGGATGGTTCTGCGCGTCCGGCAGGTTCATCACGGCGGCGGTGGCGGCGCAGAGGCCGACGATGCCCTCCCCTACCCGCAGGCGCGTATTGCCGATGGCGTTCGGGTTCAGACCCTCGGTTGCCGCCAGTTCCAGGATGTCGCCGGGGCGCTGGACGTAGACCGAACACACTTCGCTGACGAGTTCGGCGGACACGAGACGAACCAGCTCCGGCAACGGCGCCGCCGCGCGTGCGCGAAGATCGCGCAGGCGAGACAGCAGCCGGCGGGGTGCCAGAGTCACGAGGCTGCCGCGAGGGCCATTACCCGCCGCGCGCCATCAGGGCCGCCGTGGCTTGGGCGACCAGTTCGGCGATGACCTCGGCCGTGGTTTGCTCGCCGGTGACCATGCCGACCGATTGGCCGGCCATGACCGATCCGTTTTCCACATCGCCGTCGATCACGGCGCGGCGGAGGGCGCCAGCCCAGAAATGCTCGATGGCGAGCTGCGCGGCTTCTTTGTCCAATTCCCCGGCATGGAACTTGGCGGCGGTTTCGGCTTGATGGCGCAGGAAGCGCTTGGTGCCCTCATTCACCAGGCCGCGCACGGGGATGACCGGGAAGTTTTCGTCCAACTGCACCGACGGCAGCGCATCCCGAGCATTCGCTCGGACGAAGGCCTTCTTGAAGTTGGCGTGGGCGATGGACTCGGTGGTCGCGGCGAAGCGGGTGCCG
>CAIYPH010000344.1 GCA_903928045.1 uncultured Rhodospirillales bacterium | reverse complement strand
TTTTTCAAAAAGAAGCGCTTTCTTCCTTACTCATACATCCGCTCGATCATCCCCTCAAACCGCGCCGCAATCGCCTTGCGCTTCAGCTTGAGGGTCGGCGTCAACTCCGGGTCCTCCGCGGTCAACTGCACGTCGATCAGGTCGAACTTGCGGATCTGCTCGACGCGCGCCACGTCGCGGTTCACCGCGTCGATCTCCGCCTGGATCAGCCGGCGGATTTCCGGCAGCCGGGTCAGGCTGGCGAAGCTGGTGAAGGGCAGGTTGGCCGCCTGGGCGTGCTTGGCCGCCGCGTCATGGTCGAGCAGCACGAGGCAGGTGAGGAACCTGCGGCGATCGCCGATCACGATGGCGTCCGAGATATAGGGGCTGAATTTGAGACGCGTCTCAATCTCGCTCGGCGTCACGTTCTTGCCGCCGGCGGTGATGATGATGTCCTTCAACCGGTCGGTGACGATGAGGTTCCCCGCCCCGTCGAGCACGCCGACATCGCCGGTATGCAGCCACCCCTCGCGCACGGTGGCGGCCGTGAGGGCGGGCTGGTTGAGGTAGCCCTGGAACACGTGCGGCCCGCGCAGCAGGATCTCGCCATCCGCGCCCAGCCGCAGCTCGGTGCCCGGCGGCGCGCGGCCCACCGTGCCGGGCGCGATGGCGTCCGCCCCGTAGGAGGTGCCGTGCCCGGTGCACTCGGTCTGCCCATAGGCCTCCACCATCGCCAGCCCGAGGGCCGAGTACCAGCGGATCAGATCGGGCGAAATCGGCGCCGCGCCCGATATCAGCAGCCGCGCTTGCGCCAGCCCGATCATCTGGCGCACCCGGTTCAGCACCAGCAGCCTGGCCAGCGCCGCGCCGAACCGCAGCCCCGCCCCGGGCACCCGCCCGGCCAGCCTGGCATCGGCGGCGCGGTAGCCGAGGTTGAGCGCCCAGCGATAGCCGATCTGCCCCAGCGGCGTCGCATCCGCGATCGCCATCGTCACCGCGGCGTAGAGCTTCTCCCAGATGCGCGGCACCGCCATCATGATGTAGGGCGAAACCTCGCGCAGGTTCTCCGCCATCGCGTCGATCCCGTCGCCGATATTCACCACCGCGCCATGGTCGAGCGGCCGGTAATGCGAGAAATAGCGCTCCACGATATGCGACAGCGGCAGGAAGGAGAGCTGCTCGTCCCCGGCCATCCCCGGGCATAGCCGCTCCATCGCGCCCATCTGGAAGATGATGTTGTGGTGGCTCAGCATCGCCCCCTTGGGCGGCCCGGTGGTGCCCGAGGTGTAGATGATCAGCGCCGTGTCGTCGGGCCTGGCCTTGGCAACCTCCGCCTCCCACACGCCGGGATTGCGCTCGTCATGCACCCGCCCCAGCGCCAGAAACGCCGCGAAATCAATCACTTTCGGGTGGCTGAACGCATGCAGCCCCGCCATGTCCAGCACCACGACACGCCGCAGCCCCGGCAGCTCCGCCTCCACCGACAACACCTTGTCGAGCTGCTCGTGGTTCTCGACGAACACCACCGCCGCCGCGCAATCCGCGATGATATGCGCGACCTGCCGGGCCGCGTCCGTCGGGTAGATCCCCACCGCGACGCAGCCGATGCCCATCGCCGCGAAATCGATATAGGCCCATTCCGGCCGCCCCCCGGCCAGCACCGCCACCCGCTCCGCCCGCCCCACCCCGCTTGCCAGCAGCGCGCCGGCGGTGGCGCGCACCTGCGCGCCGTAGTCCGCCCAGGTGATCTCCTCCCAGATGCCCAGCCGCTTCCAGCGCATCGCCGTGCGCCCCCCGCGGCTCGCCGCCACCTCGCGGAACCAGGCGGGCAGGGTGCGCCTGCGCGACTGCAGATCGCTCACCATTGCTTGCGCCGCTTCCACCGCCGCGGCCCGGCCTCGGCCGCGCCCTCGGCGGAGATGCCGAGATAGAACTCCCGCACCGTCTCGTTCCCCCGCAGCGCCTCCGCGCGGTCCTCCATCACGATGCGGCCGACCTCCATGATGTAGCCGTAATCCGCCACCTCCAGCGCCATCGCCGCGTTCTGCTCCACCAGCAGGATCGTCATCCCCTCCTGCCGCAGCCGGGCGATGATGGCGAAAATCTCCCGCACCAGCAGCGGCGCCAGCCCCAGCGACGGCTCATCGAGCAGCATCAGCCTGGGCCTGGCCATCAGCGCCCGGCTGATCGCCAGCATCTGCTGCTGCCCGCCCGACAACTGCCCCGCCCGCTGCGATCGCCGGTCCTTCAGGATCGGGAACAGCTCGAACACCCGATCGAGATCCGCCGCGATCCCGCCCCGATCGCCCCGCGGCCAACTGCCGAGCGTGAGATTCTCCTGCACCGTGCGCGCCGTGAACGTCTCCCGCCCCTCCGGCACATGGCTGATCCCGGCGGCGACGATGCGGTCCGGATAGGCGCCGGTGATATCCGCGCCGGCCAGCACGATGCTGCCCCGCTCCGGCACCACCACCCCGCTGATCGCCTTCAGCACCGTCGTCTTCCCCGCCCCATTGGCGCCCAGCAGCGCCACGATGCGCCCCTCCTCGACCCCCAGCGACACCCCGCGCAGCGCCTGCACCGGCCCATACGCCGCCTCCAGATTGGCGATCTCCAGCAGCGCCACCCCCTAGCTCCCCAGATACGCCGCGACCACCGCGGGGTCGCGCTGCACCTCGGCCGCCGTGCCGATCGCCAGTTGCCGGCCGAAATTCACCGCCAGCACCCGGTCCGACACCGCGGAGACCAGCCGCATGTCATGCTCCACCATCAGCACCGTGATCCCCAGCACGTCCCTGATGTCGGAAATCCACACCCCGATATCGTCGGTCTCCTCCACATTCAGCCCCGAGGACGGCTCATCCAGCAGCAGCAGCTTCGGCTCGCACGCCAAGGCCCGCCCCAGCTCCACCATCTTGCGCACCCCATACGGCAACCCGCCGACCCGCGCGTCCCGATACGGCGCCAGCCGCAGGAAATCGATGATCTCCTCCACCTTGCGCCGCGCCTTCACCTCGGCGCGGATCACGCCCGGCAGCCGCAGCGTCTCCGCCAGCAAATTCGTGCGGATATGCACGTGCTGCCCCACCATGATGTTCTGCAGCACACTCCGATTATCGAACAACTCGATGTTCTGGAACGTCCGCGCCACACCGTGCCGCGCGATGTGATGCGGCGGAATCCGCGTGATATCCACCCCCTCCAGCAATATCGCCCCCGCGCTCGGCCGATAAATCCGGCTGATCAGGTTGAAGATCGTCGTCTTCCCGGCGCCATTGGGCCCGATAATGGTAAACACTTCCCCCCGCGCGACCGAAAAACCAATCCCGTCGACGGCGCGGATGCCGCCGAACTGGATGGCGAGGTCGCGGGCTTCCAGGAGGGGGCTAGACATGAGAAAAGCCGGGAAGCACTTCTTTTTGTGAACAAAAAGAAGCAAAAAAACTTTTTATTCCATTGGCTTCGCGCCCTCCCGGGAGGGAGCACAGCAAACGGATAAAAGTTTTTTGGTTCTTTTTTTCAAAAAAGAACCGCTGCCCTTCCTCCATCAATGCTTCACCAGATCCGCCGCCGCAATC
>CAIYPH010000343.1 GCA_903928045.1 uncultured Rhodospirillales bacterium | reverse complement strand
TTGAAGCAGGATTTGAGGTTCACATCGATCGTCCGATCGAATTCCTCCTCGCTGATCTCCAATATCCCTTTGGGGTTGCCCCGCCCGGCATTGTTCACCAGCACGTCGATCCGTCCGAAATCGGCCGCGATCTGCCCGACCACCTCCTCCGCCCGAGCATACTCCGCCACGTCAGCCGCATAAAAGCGGGCGACGCGGCCCATCGCGGTCAGTTCGCCAATGGTGCGTTCCGCTTCAGCGGGGAGCAGGTCGACAATCGCGATATCCAGCCCCTTCTCCGCCAAAGCATGCGCGCATCCCCGCCCAATGCCCCGCGCGCCGCCGGTAACGATGGCAACTTTGTTCATGACCGCCTCTCCACATGATGACACGCGACAATCCGCCCATCCGCCAACACCCGGTCCGCCGGATCGCTCGCCGCACACACCGCATCCGCGAGCGGACAGCGCGTCCGAAACCGGCAACCCGACGGAATCGCCCCCGGGCTCGGCGGCTCCCCCTCCAGCGCAAACGTCTCGACAATCCGGCGCCCGCCGATGATCGGAACCGCCGACAATAACGAACGCGTATAGGGATGCGCCGGTGCCGCGAACACACGCTCCGTCTCGCCGATCTCCACCACCCGCCCGAGATACATCACCGCGATGCGCTGGCTGAACAGGCGGACCACCGAGAGGTCGTGGCTGATGAACATATAGGTAAGGTCAAACGCCGCCCGCAATTCCAGCAGCAGGTTCAGCACCACCGCCTGCACGGAAACATCGAGCCCCGAGGTCGGCTCGTCGAGGATCACCAGGCTCGGCCGCAGCATCAATATCCGCGCCAACCCCACCCGCCGCTGCTGGCCGCCGCTGATTTCATGGGGGTAGAGGTCGAGATGGCGCTCGGGCAGGTTCACCGCGGCGAGGGTCTCGCGGACGCGGGTGCGGCGATCGGCCTGGGACATGCCGGTGTGGACGATCAGCGGTTCCTCGAGCGAGGTGCCGATTTTCCAACGCGGGTCAAGCGAGGCGCCGGGGTCCTGGTAGCAGTATTGCAGGTTGCGCCGGAGGGCGCGTCCGGCGGAGGGGGAGAGGCCGGCAATCTCGTTGCCCTCGAAGCGGACATGGCCGGAGCTGGGCTGATGGATGCCGGCGATGGTCTTGCCCAGCGTGGACTTGCCGCAGCCGGATTCGCCGACCACGCCGAGGATTTCGCCCGTGGCGATGGCGAGCGAGACGCCATCGAGCGCCCGCAGCCAACCGGTGCGGCGGCCCCAGACGTTGCGGATGGGGAAATGGCGGTTGAGCGCGGCTATGTCGAGAAGGGCGTTCATGCGGCGGGCCAGAGATGCGGATGATGACAGCGCACGTGATGGCCCGGCGCCGGTTCGGCGGTTTCGTTATGCCGCGCCCGGCAAACCTCGCTCGCCCGCGGACAGCGCGGATGAAACCGGCACCCGCCCGGCGGGCTGAACGGGCTCGGCACATCGCCGGGAATGCCCTTCAGCGCCGAGCCCTGGGTGGGCAGACTGTCCAGCAGCATCGCCGTATAGGGATGCCGCGGACGGGCGAAGAAATCCGCGACCTCGGCGGTCTCCGCCTCCTGCCCCGCATACATCACCGTCACCCGGTCGCAGATTTCCCAGGCGGTGCCGAGATCATGCGTGGTGAACAGCACCGAGGCGCCGCGCTCGGTGGCGAGTTCGCGCAGCAGCTTGAGGATCTGCGCCTGGATGGTGACGTCAAGCGCCGTGGTGGGTTCGTCGGCGATGACGAGGCGGGGTTCCGGCAGCAGGGCCATGGCGATCATCACGCGCTGGCGCTGACCGCCGGAGAGCTCGTGCGGATATTTGCGCAGGAGACGCTCGGCATCCGGCAGTTGCACCGCTTTCAGCGCGGCGATAATCCTCGCCGCGTCACTGCGCCGCCGCGCGCGCGGGTAGAAGCGCTCGCCGGCCGCCCGCTCCGGCGACTTCCAGCGCATCAGCTCGCGCATCTGGTCCCCCACGGTGAACAGCGGGCTGAAGGAGCCGAACGGGTCCTGCGGGATGAAGGTGATGTCCCGCCCGCGGATCGCCGGCCGGTCACCGCCGGCGAAGGTGATGCTGCCGCTGTCGATGCCGGCACTTTCGGGCAGCACGCCGAGGATGGCGCGGGCAAGGGTGGTTTTGCCACAACCGCTTTCGCCGACCAGGCCCATGATTTCGCCCGGGCGCATGGCGAAGCTGACATGGTCAAGCACGCGGGCGATGCCGTTCTCGGTGGCGAAGCCGACGGTGAGGTCGCGGACGGAGAGGAGGTCAGGAGCCACGGCGGATCCTGGGGTCGATCGCGTCGCGCAGCCCGTCGCCAAGGAGGTTGAAGCCCATGACGACGAGGAGAATGGCGATGCCCGGCGCGGTGGCATACCACCAGGCCTGGGGCAGGAATTCGCGGCTCTCGGCGATCATCCTTCCCCATTCCGGGGTGGGCGGCGGGGCGCCGAGGCCGAGGAAGCCGAGGGAGGCGGCGGCGAGGATGGTGGCGCCCATGCCAATGGTGGTGCGGACGATGATGGAGGAGGCGATGGAGGGCAGCACGTGAAGCACCATCACCCGCAGCGGCGAGGCGCCCATGGCGATGGCGGCCTCGATGAACACCTCGTTGCGGAGCGAGCGGGTCTCGGCATAGACGATGCGCGCCCAGAACGGCCAGTAGGTGGCGGAGAGGGCGAGGATGACGTTCTGGATCGCTGGCCCCAGGGTCTGTGCGATGGCGATCGCCAGCACGATCTGCGGGACGGCGAGGAAGACGTCGGAGATGCGCATCAGGAGGTCGCTGTACCAGCGGTCGAAATACCCGGCGATCAGCCCCATCGGCACGCCGATCAGCACGGCAACCGCAGTGGCGGTGACGGAGATCAGGATGGTGAGCCGGGCGCCGAACAGGAGGCGGGAATAGAGGTCCGCCCCCATGCGGTCGGTGCCGAGCCAGAACACTTCGCCGGGTGGCTTCAAGCGGAAGGCGGGGTCGAACCCGGTGACGTGGCTGGGGAAGTTGGAGAGGGGGGTGGCGAAAATGGCGGCGAGCACGAGGGCCGACACGATCACCATGCCGGTCACCAGCGCCCGGTCGCGCATGAGACGGCGCAGCGTCTTCATCTTCCGCGCGGGTCCAGCACGGCCTGGGCGATATCGACCAGGAGGTTCATGCCGATGAAGACCGAGCCGGTGAACAAGGTGAAACCCATGATGGCGTTGTAGTCGGATTGCAGGATGGAGTTGTAGGCGTAGGTGCCGAGGCCGGGCCAGGAGAACACCGTTTCCACCACCACGGCGCCGGCGAGCAGATTGCCGAACACCAGGCCGATCTGAGTGAGGGTGCCGATGAGGGCGGCGCGGAGGATGTATTTCCAGATCACCACCCGGCGCGGGAGCCCCATGGCGGCCTGGTAGAACACGAAATTGCTGTTCATCACGTTCAGCACCCCGGCGCGGGTGAAGCGCACGATGGTGGCCATGGCGGGGATGGCGAGGGTGATCATCGGCAGGAACAGATAGCGCAGCGAGGTGAGGAAGGTATCGATGTCGCCGCGGATCAGCGCATCCACGGTGTAGAACCCGGTGATCGGGTCCGGCCCCCATCCGTCGATGCGGCCTTGCACGGGGGTGAGGTTCCACTGCATCGAGAACAGGAGTTGCAGCAGGATCGCCAGCCAGAACGCCGCCATCGCGAGCCCGGCGATGGTGACGAGGCGAACGCTGTGATCAAGCCAGGTGTTGCGGTAGAGCGCCGAGACCACGCCGAGCGGCAGTCCGATCAGCACGGCCAGCGTGATGGCGAACAGCGCCAGCTCGAAGGTCGCCGGCAGCCGCTCGACCAGATCGGTGGCGACGGGGCGCTGGGTGTAGAGGCTGACGCCCATATTGCCGCCGACGACGTCCGTCACGTAGCGGACGAATTGCTGGGGCAAGGGCTTGTCGAGGCCGACTTTGCGCCTGAGCGCCTCGACCTGCTCCTGCGGCGCGTTCTCGCCCGCCAACACCCTCGCGGGGTCGGAGGGGATGACGTGCGAGACCGAGAAGACGATCAGCGTGAGGCCAAGCAAAGTCGGCGGCATCCAGAGGAACCGCCGCAATGCCAGCGCGAGCAGGCGCATGGCGGCTCAGGTGTTCATTTCAATCCACCGGAGGTCCTGCGTATCGCCGATCGGGCAGAAGCGCACCGACTTCACGCCCTTGCCAGAGGGCCCGTAGAACTTGGTGTTGTTGACGAACAGGCCGACGGCATCCTCGACCAGGATGCGCGAAACCTCCTCGTAGAGCGGGCGGCGCTTTTCCTGGTCGGTGATCACCAAAGCGGCGTCGGTCAGTTCGTCGATGCGGGGGTTCTTGTAGAAGCTCGCATTGCCCGACTTGAAGTTCTTGGAGTTGAACAGGAAGCCGGTCCAGTTATGCGGGTCGGCGAAGTAGGCGCTGCGCCACAGGGGCACCAGGTCATGCGCGCGCTCGGGGTCGTCGAGCTTGGGGGCGATGGTGGTGTAGGGCTCGGCGACCACCTTGATGTCGAGCCCCGCCTTGGCGGCGCCGGCCTGCAGCATCTGGGCGGCCTGCTCGGATTGCGGATAGCCGGCCATGGCGCCGATCTGGATGGTGCGGAGCTTCTCCTTCACCTGGGCGAGATACCACTTCGCCTTGTCGATATCGTAGCTGTAGCCCTTGAGGTCCTTCGGCGCGCCCCACATCGGGTTGGGGATGATGCCGGGGTTCCGCACGACGGTGCCGCCGAGGATGTTGTTGTTGAAGCCCTCGTAGTCGAACATGCAGGAGATGGCGCGCCGGAGGTTGACGTCGTTCATCGGCGCCTTGGCGTGGTTCATGATGAAATAGAAGGTGCGGATGCTCTCCGCCTCCTTGAACCAGACGTTGCCGCTCTCCTTCATCCGCTGCACCTGCTCCGCCGGCATGTAGCCGTCGGTGGTGGTGAATTCGCCCTTGATCATGCCGAGCACGCGGGTGGCGGTTTCCATGGAGACGCGGAAATCGGCGTCATCCACCGCGCCCTTGCCGAAGGGCATGAAGTGGCCCTCGAAGCGCTCGGCCTGGAAGCCGATCGCGGGGTCAAACCGGCGCAGGCGATAGCCGCCGGAGCCGGCCTCGTTGCGGGTGAGCCACTCGGCGCCCCAGTCGCCATCCTTCTCGTGGGATTTCACCACTTTGCTGTTCACCACCCACAATTCGGAGAGCACCGCCATGAACACGGCGAAGGGCTTGGCGAGGGTGAACCGCACGGTGGAGGGGTCGATAGCCTTGGTGGTGCCGGGCTTCACCACGTCGGAGAACAGGCCGTAGGCGCCCTTTTTCAGCGCCAGGATGCGTTCCATCGACCACACCACGTCCTCCGCCGTGAGCGGGCTGCCGTCGTGGAATTTCGCGGCGCGGAGTTTGAAGGTGTAAACAAGGCCATCGGCGGAGATATCCACCTTTTCGGCCAGCCACATTTCGAGCTTCGGAGGATTATCCACCCAGCGCACCAGGGCGTCATACATGTTCAGCCGGATGGCGATGCGGCCGATGTCGAACACCTGATGCGGGTCGAGGATGTCGTACGGGTTGTTGTTGGCGGTGATGTAGCGGGTGCGCCCGGCCGCCTCGGCGGAGGCGCCAAACAGCGAAAGGGCGGTGCCGCCGGCGAGTGCGCTGCGGCGGCCGAAAGATCCGAACGACTGGCTCATGGTGCAATCCCCGATGCAGATGACGCGATGGCGCGGAGTAGGCCATCGCTCCCCCCGCTTGTCCATCGGGCAGCGGCGTGAAACCCTGTGGCACTTAGCGGAGGATAGAGAATGCCCGACCCAGTTATCATCGACATCGCCACCCCCGGACTTGAACAGCCGGCCGAGATCGTGATGGACCGTAACGGCATCCCGCATATCCGCGCCGCCACCCGCCATGACGTGTTCTTTGCCCAGGGCTTTGCGGCCGCCCGCGAGCGGCTGTGGCAGCTCGATCTCTGGCGCAAGCGCGGCCTCGGGCGGCTCGCGGCCGATTTCGGGCCGGGCTTCCTGGCGCAGGATCGCGCCTCCCGCCTGTTCCTCTATCGCGGTGATATGGCGGCGGAGTGGGCCTCCTACGCCATCCCCGATGCAAGGGCGATCACCGAGGCCTTCGCCGCCGGCATCAATGCCTGGATCGACCGTTGCGAGGCGCAGCCGGCTTTGCTCGCCCCGGAATTCGCCGCCATGGGCACCAAGCCCGAGCGCTGGACGGCAGAGGATGCGGTGCGAATCCGCAGCCACGGGCTGGTGCGCAACGTGCTCTCCGAGGTCGCCCGTGCCCAGGTGCTGGCCAAGGGCGATCTCGCCGTCGATCTCGCCCGCCGCTCCATCGAGCCGCCATGGGAGACCGAGATCCCCGAGGGCGTCGATTGGGCCGCGATTCCGCCCAAGGTGCTGGACGTCTTCAAGCTCGCCACCGCCCGGCTCGATTTCAGCCACGCCCGCATGATGGCCACGCTCGATAATGCCTGGAACTGGACCCGGGTGGATGATCTCGGCGACGTCTATCTGCAAGGCTCCAACAACTGGGCCGTCGCCGCATCGCGCACCGAGACCGGACGCCCGATCCTGGCCAGCGACCCGCACCGCGCCCATGCCCTGCCCTCGCTGCGCTGGCTGGTGCACCTCACCGGGCCTGGCATCGACGTGATCGGCGCCGGCGAGCCCGCAGTGCCCGGCGTCTCGCTCGGCCATAACGACCATTGCGCCTTCAGCCTCACCATCTTCCCGATGGACCAGGAGGACCTCTACGTCTACGCGACCGACCCGGAGAACCCCGATCGCTACCGCTACGGCGAGGGCTGGGAGGAGATGCGGGTGGTGACCGAGACCATCGCGGTGCGCGGCCAGGCGGACCAGACCGTCACGCTGAAATTCACTCGCCATGGCCCGGTGGTGTTCGAGGATGCCGAGCGTCACCTCGCCTATGCCGTACGTTCCGTGTGGTTCGAGCCGGGGGCCTCGGCCTATCTCACCAGCCTCGGATACATGCAGGCCGGCTCGCTCGCGGAATACGAGAATTCCCTGGAGGGCTGGGCTACCCCCTCGGTCAACCACGTCTATGCCGATGTCGCCGGCAATATCGCCTGGTATGCCGCCGGGCGCACGCCGATCCGGCCAAACTGGGACGGGCTGCTGCCGGTGCCCGGCGATGGGCGCTACGAGTGGCAGGGCTTCCACCCCTTCGGGGACCTGCCGCGCGAGGTGAACCCGGCCAAGGGATATTTCGCCACCGCGAATGAGATGAACCTGCCGGACAACTACCCCTACCGCGAGCGCAAGCTCGGCTTCGAATGGGCGGAGCGCTCGCGCACCAGCCGCATCCACGAGGTGCTGGACGCCCAACCCGCCCACACCCTGGCCGATTCCATGGCGCTGCAAACCGATGACGTCTCCATCCCCGGCCGCCGTCTGAAAGCACTGCTGGCGAAGCTGACCGGCGAGGCCGACATCAAGACCGGGCTCGACCTGCTGGCGGAGTGGGACGAGCATCTCGGCCGCGACAGCGCCGGCGCCGCTTTGTTCGAGGTATGGTGGACAAAGTGCCTCAAGCCCGCGGTGCTCGATAAGCTGTGCCCCGATCCCGACCTGCGGCCGCTGATGGTGCCTGGCGACATGGACACCATCCTCGCCGCGCTCGAAGCCGCCGATCCGCGCCTTGGTGATCGCGATGCCATGCTGCTGGAGACGCTGCGCGCCGCGGTGGTGGATATGCGGGCGCGCCAGGGCGAGCACACGGCCTGGTGGAGTTGGGGCAAGCTGCATCACGGCTATTTCGAACACCCGCTCGCCGATTTGATGACGGATTTCAAAAGCGTCGGCCCGCTGCCCAAGGGCGGTTCCGGCTCGACGCCGATGAACGCCACCTATCGCGGCTCGGATTTCCGCGTCACCGCCGGGGCCTCGTTCCGCATGGTGTGCGATGTCGGCAATTGGGATGCCTCGATGTGCATCAACGCCCCCGGCCAGTCCGGCGATCCGCGCTCGTCCCACTACGAGGACCTCGCGCCGAAATGGGCGGCAGGGGAATACGTTCCGCTGCCTTTTTCGAAGGCGGCGGTGGATGCGGCGGCGGAGCTGGTGATCCGGCTGCTGCCGGGATGAAGGGGGAAGAAAGAGGTTCTTTTTTGAAAAAAAGAAACAAAAAACTTTCATTCGTTTGTTTTGTGCGCTCCCGGGGAGGCGCGAAGCCAATGGATAGAAAGTTTTTGCTTCTTTTTTCAAAAAGAAGCGCTTGCTTCCTTTTACTGCTGCTCACCATGCAATCGCTGATCGGAGGCCAGGTGCAGGCTGAAACACGCGTGGTCGCCGGGGTATCGGCGCCGGTCGAGATCGTCACCGATACCAACGGCATCCCGCATATCACGGCGGCGAGCATCGAGGATGCGTTCTTCGGACAGGGGTATGCGGCGGCGACGGCGCGGCTGTGGCAGATGGATATCGGCCGCCGCCGCATGCTCGGTCGGCTGGCCGCCAGCCTGGGCAGCGCATTCGTGCCCTATGACAAAGCGGCGCGCACGTTGCTGTTCCGCGGCGATCTCGCGGCGGAATGGGGGCTCTACGATCCCCGCGTGAAGGGCATCGCCCAGGCCTGGGTGCGCGGCATCAATGCCCGCATCGCCGAGGTGCTGGCCAACTCCGCGCTGCTGCCGCCGGAGTTCCGCGCGCTCGACATGCAGCCCGAGCCGTGGGAGGCGGAGGACCTGCTGCGGATGCGGGGCACTGGGCCGAATGTGCGGGGCGAGTTGCGCCGGGCGCGGTTGGCCTGCCGCGGCCTGCTCGGCGCCGATGCGCTGATGCAGAAGCTGGAGCCGGACTGGACGCCGCGCGTGCCGGAGGGGCTCGACCCGTGCCGTCTGCCGGCCGATGCGCTGGCGCTCTACGAGCAGTTCACCGCCCCCCTGCCCTTCGGCCGAGCCCTGCGCCATGCCGGGCTCGACGACATCGACGCGCGCAATGGGAGCAACGCCTGGGTGATTGCGCCCTCCATGAGCAGCACCGGGCGGGCGATCCTGGCCAATGATCCGCATCTCGCCTTCAGCGTGCCGGGGCCGCGCTTCATCACCCATGTGCGGGCGCCGGGCCTCGATGCCATCGGCGCCGGGCCGGCAAGCCGGCCGGGGTTCCAGTTCGGGCATAATGACCGCATCGCCTTTGGCCGCACCGATTTCCAGATCGACCAGGAGGATTTGTTCGTCCTCTCGCTGAATGCGGCCGGTACCGAATACCGCACGGCTACGGGCTGGCAGGCGATCACCCGGGGTCGCGAGACCATCGCGGTGCGCGGCGGCGAGGCGGTGTCGATCGAGATCGGCCTATCGCCGGAGGGGCCGATCATCCACGAACGCCCGGGCCAGGCGATCGCGCTGCGTTCGGTGTTCCTCGATCCCGGCGGGGCGGTGGCGCTGGAATATGTGCCGGTGATCCTGGCGCGGGATTGGGCGGACTATCGCAAGGCGCTCGACACGGCGGTGTGGGGCAGCAACTACATGTATGCCGATGTCGACGGGAATATCGGCTGGCAGGCCGCCGGGCGGGTGCCGATCCGGCCGCGCCATGACGGGCTGCTGCCGGTGCCGGCGGAGGGGGGCTATCAATGGATCGGCATCCTCCCGGTTGCCGACATGCCCGGCGAATACAACCCGCAGCGCGGCTGGATCGCTAGCGCCAACCAGATGCCTTTCCCGGCGGGTTACCCGTACGCCGAGCGCAAGATCAGTTTCGAATGGATCGCCGATGACCGCTACCGCCGCATCGCCGATGTTCTGGGCGGCCAGACCCGCCGCGGGCTCGCCGACAGCGACGCGCTGCAACAGGATGTGCTCTCCGGCCGTGCCGCGCGGATGCTTCCGCTGCTGGACGGGCTGACCGCGCCGGACCTCGCCGCACCGCTGGCGATGCTGCGCGCGTGGGACCGGCGGATGACCGCTGAGAGTCCGGCCGCGGCGCTCTACGCCTTCTGGCTTGCCTCACTGCAAGGGCCAGTGCGCCAAATGCTGGTGCCCGCGGCGGCGCGGGAGCTCGTCAGCACCATCCATCCGCAGGTCCTGATGGACGCGATGTTGGCGCCCGATGCCCGCTTCGGGGCGGAGCCGGTGGCCACGCGGAATGCGATGGTGCTGGCCGCCCTGCGCAACGCCGTCGCGTCCCTCACCGCCGCGCACGGGACGGACCCGGCCGGCTGGGCGTGGGGGAAAGTCCATGCGCTCGACCTGCATCATCCGCTGGCGGCCCAGCTGCCCGCCCTGCCCTCGCCCAACGTCTCCGGCCCCGTCTCGGGCGGCGATGGCGCGACGGTGAATGCGCGCTGGTGGGCCACCATGGCCCGGCCCGCGGTCTCCGGCGGCGCGCTGTTCCGCGCCGTGGTCGATGTCGGCAACTGGGATGCCAGCCGCGCCATCAATGCGCCTGGGCAGTCCGGCACTCCCGGCGATGCGCACTACGCGGACCTCGCGGCCAAATGGAGCGCCGGCGCGACCTTCCCGCTCGCCTATGGCACCGCGGCGATCGAGGCGGTGGCCGAAACGCGGGTGACCCTGACGCCCTGAGGGGGTTGCGGCCGGACGCGCGGCGGGCGAGTTTCGGCAAAATCGATTTGCTAGGGAAAGCCATGCACGAAACACCCGCCGCCGAACCCGCCTCGCTGTTCTGGGTCGATGGAACCTGGCAGAGCACGCCGCCGATGCTGATGAGCCCGGCCGATCACGGGTTCTGGCAATCCTCCGTGGTGTTCGACGGCGCCCGCGCCATCCGCGGCATGGCGCCCGATATCGACCGGCACGCCGCCCGCGCGGTGCGTTCGGCCCGGGCGCTCGGGCTGAAGCCGGGGATCAGCGGGGAGGAGATCCATCGCCTAATGATCGAGGGCATCCGCCAATTCCCCGCCGATGCGGTGCTCTACATCAAGCCGGTGTTTTATGGGGTTGGGCCGGGCTACGACATGCGTAGCGTCGGCACCCGCTTCGTGCTCCACATGGTGGAGGCGCCGATGGCGGGGCCGGAGGGGTTCTCCGCCACCATGTCCCCCATGCGCCGCCCGGCGCCGAGCATGGCCGTCACCGACGCCAAGGCATCGAGCCTCTACCCCAACTCCGCCCGCGCCACGCTGGAAGCCGAGGACCGCGGTTTCAACGCCGCCGTGATGCGCGACCCCGACGGCAACATCGCCGAATTCGCCTTCGCCAATCTCTGGATCGCCAAGAACGGCGTGGCGCTCACCCCGCGCGACAACGGCACCTTCCTCGCCGGCATCACCCGCCTGCGCGTGATGACGCTGCTGAACGAAGCCGGCATCGAAGCGCGCGAGGCGACGCTGACGGAGCAGGACCTGCACGACGCCGACGAGATCTTCTCCACCGGCAACTACAACAAGGTAGTGCCCTGCATCCGCTTCGAGGGCCGCTCGCTCAACGCCGGCCCGATCGCCGGCCGGGCGCGGGCGCTGTATTTCGATTGGATGGAAACCACGCGGGTGGTGTGACGCGGAGCAGCAAGCTGTTATAATAGCTCGATCGGGGAGAACCGGCCGCAATGACGACCATCCGAGATTTCACCATCACCCGCTTCGCCTTCAAGCGCGACCGCATGATCGGGGATTCGCAGGTCGGGTTCGATGTCTGCAACGTCGCCGTGCTGGAGCTGCATGACGAGAGCGGACGCACCGGCACCGGATGGATGCTCAACCTATTCTACCCGCTGCCCGATCTCGCCGAACTCGAGCGCTGCTTCCGCACCGAGGCCTTCGCCGGCCTCAAGGGCCAGCACCCCTCCACCCTCATCCACCGCATCGGCCGGCCGCGCGGCGGCAACCAGAAGCCGCTGTCACACGGCTTCGGCGAGGCGATCGATCAGGCGCTATGGGATCTCGCGGCCCAACAGGCCGGCTTGCCGCTCTACCGCTTCCTCGGTGGCAGCAACCCCAAGGTGCGCGCCTATGCCTCGGGCCTCGATTTCCACCTCTCGGACGCCCATTACGTCGAGTTTTTCGCCAAGGCCAAGGCGATGGGCTTCGAGGCCTTCAAGATCAAGATCGGCCACCCCGACCTCGCCTGGGATCTCAAGCGCCTCAAGCTGCTGAAGGAGGCCGTCGGCCCCAACCCGGTCATCATGGTGGACGCCAACGAGGCCTGGACGCCGAAGGAAGCCATCCGCGCGCTCCACGCCTATCACGATGCCGGCCACGAGATCCTGTGGATCGAGGATCCCTGCCTGCGCGATGATTTCGAGGGGCTGCGCCAGGTGTCGGAAGCCCTGCCCTTCACCCATATCAACACCGGCGAATATCTCGACCTCAGCGGCAAACGCCGCCTGATCGAGGCGCGCGCCGTGGACTACATGAACGTCCACGGCAAAATGTCCGACGTGATGCGCGCCTGCTGGCTGGCCACCGAGTACGGCGTGAAGGTGACGCTCGGCAACACCTTCCTCGAAGTCGGCGTGCACATCGCCGCCGCGCTGCCGGAGGCCGAATGGATCGAGTATTCGTTCCAGAACTATAAGCACCTCACCGATACGCCGATCCACTTCGAGGCCGGCTACGCCATCGCGCCGGACGTGCCGGGCCACGGGCTCGGCCTGTCCGAGGTGGCGCGGCGCGAGCATGCGGTCGCCACCGTCGCCGAAGGACTGCGGCCGGCCGGGCCGCCGCCGGCGCCGATCACGCTCAGCTGAACCATAACAACCCTGGGAGACGACACCATGAACGACCTCTCGCGCCGCACATTACTGGCCAGCCTCGCCGCTGCTGCCGCCGCCGGACTGCACGATGCCGAGGCCGCCGGCTCCGGCAAGGTGGTCTACTGGCATCATTTCACCAGCCAGGAGGAATTTGCCGGCCTCAAGCGGGTGATGGAGCTGTTCGCCAAGAAAAACCCGGCGATCGCGCTCCAGCAGGAGAACATCCCCAACCCCGAATACATGGCGAAATTCACCGCCGCCGTGGTCGCCAACACGCGGCCCGACGTCTCGATGGTCGCCGCCGAGCGCCTGCCGGACATGATGGCGATGAACGGGCTGGTCGATCTCACCAGCCGGGTCAATGCCTGGTCCAACAAGGTGAACTACCCGGATGACCGCTGGAAGGGCAGCACGCTCAACGGCAAGATCTACGGCGTCCCTGCCTTCACCTTCGTTGACTGGACCTATTACCGGAAGGACTGGTTCGAGGAAGCCGGCATTAGCGGCCCGCCCAAGACCCTCGATGAATTCGTCACCATCGCCAAGAAACTCACCGACCCCAGCAAGAACCGCTACGGCTTCGGCATGCGCGCCGGCCCCGGCGGCGCTGCCTACCTGATCGACCTCATGGAGGCCTTCGGCTCCAAGTTCGTGGTGGATGGCAAGAATGCCACCGACAAGGCTAAGGTGCTGGCCGCGGTGAAGTGGTATGCGGAGCTGCACACCGTCCACAAGGTCTGCCCGCCGTCGGTCACCAATGACGGGTTCCGCCAGATCATGGAGGGCTTCAAGACCGGCCAGACCGCGATGACCTGGCATCACACCGGCTCGCTGACCGAGATGGTGCGCTTCTTCAAGCCCGGCCAGTTCGGCACCGCCGCCAAGCCCGCCGGCCCGGCCGCGCGCGTCGCCCGCCTCGCCTACCTCTTCAACGGCATCATGAAGGCCGACAACATCGAGGCGGCGTGGGACTGGATCAGCTTCTGGGGCGAGACCGATCCCTCGATCGCCTTCCTGGAAGAGACCGGCTACTTCCCCGCCTCCACCGTGATCGCCAAGGACGCCCGCATCACCGGCAACCCGCTCTACCAGGCCGCCGCCGAGACCATCGGCTTCGGCTCCCTGCCGCCGGCTTTCGTCGGCATGGCCGGGTGGTCGCAAAACGTCGTTCTGCCGGAGTTCCAGAAGATCCTGGTCGGCCAGAGCACGCCGGAGAAGGCGACGGACGCGATGCTCAAGGGGTTGGATGCGGCTTTGAATTAAGGAAGGGAAGCACTTCTTTTTGTGAACAAAAAGAAGCAAAAAAACTTTTTATCACTTCGTTGCCGTTGGCTTGCCTCTCGGGATGGACGGGAGCGGCATAAAGCAAAGTGATAAAAGTTTTTTGCTCCTTTTTTTCAAAAAAGGAGAACTTCCTTCCACTTGCCTTTCACCAGAGGAACCGAACAATGCGCATCACCGATATCAAGGGCTATCTCGTCGAGGACCCCTGGGTCGGTGATACGTTCCGCTGGCGCGCGGGCCTCCCCGGCTCCGGGGATGGCACGCCCAAAGGCAAGGTGCCGAAATCCGCCATCCTGCGCATCGACACCGAGGAGGGCATCACCGGCGCGGTGAAAACCGGCCGCGGCGAGGCGGTGTGCTCGCTGATCGAGCGGCGGCTGAAGGAGCTGATCGGGCTCGACGCGCTCAACAGCGAGTATCTCTGGCACCGCATCTGGGAGCTCGACCGGCTGGAGGAGATGCAGCTTCACTCCCTCGGCCTGGTCGATCTGGCGATCTGGGACCTCAAGTCCAAGCGTGCGAACATGCCGCTCTGGCAGATGCTGGGCGGCCACAACCCGGTGGTGCCGGTCTACGCCTCCACGGTCACGTGGGATACGATGGGTGAGTATGAGCGCCACATCAAGGAATGCATCGACGTCGGCTTCACCGCCTTCAAGCTGCACGCCTGGGGTGACGCCAAGGAAGACGCCAAGCTCTGCCGCAACCTGCGCAAATGGACCGGGCCGGACGCGGTGCTGATGTTCGACGGCTCGGCGGGGTGGGACTACGTGACCTCGCTGTGGTTCGGCCGCCGGCTCGAGGAGGAGGGCTTCTACTGGTACGAGGAGCCGATGCGCGAGTTCGAGCTCGGCTCCTACCGCAAGCTGTGCGATGCGCTGGATATCCCGGTGCTCGCCGCCGAGACCTCCGATGGCGCGCATTGGAACGCCGCCTCCTGGGTGCAGGCCGGCGCGCTCGACATGCTGCGCACCAACCCGCACATGAAGGGCGGCATGACCGGGGCACTCAAGATCGCCCATCTCGCGGAATGCCACGGCATGAAGGCGCAGGTGCACGGCATGGGCATGCCGCAGGCCCAGCTCTGCGCCGCCATCCCCAATAACGACTTCTACGAGGAACTCGTCATCTCCTCCCAGCAGATCGCCAATCTGCGCCACGGTTCGCACGGTCTGAAGATCGAGAACGGCGCCTTCACCATCCCCGACGCGCCCGGCCTCGGCTTCGCGCCGGATTGGGCCTGGGTGGAAAAAACGGCGCTCGCCATCGTCTGATGCGCCGCCTCTCCGCCATTTCCGACACCAAGGCCTTCCCCTGGCTTCTGCTGCTGCCGGCGCTCGCGCTCGTCTTCGCCGTGATCATCTACCCGACGATCTCCGGCATCGACCTCTCCTTCCGCCAGATGCGGCTCAACCGGATGGATTTGGGCACCGGCTATGTCGGGCTGCGGCATTATCTGGCGCTGTGGGATGACCCGGTGTTCTGGATCTCCCTGCAAAACACCGCCGTATGGGTAGTGGGCACGGTGGTGCTGGAACTGATATTCGGCCTCATCATCGCGGTGGCGCTGGACTACGAGTTGCCGGGCTTCCGCTTCATGTCGGTGGTGATCCTGCTGCCATGGTTCCTGCCGCTGGTGGTCGCCGGCAATCTCTGGGCATTGATGCTGGATAGCCGGTTGGGCGTGATCAACGCCGCCTTGCAGGGGCTCGGCGTAATCGGCGGCTTCAAGGCCTGGTTCGCCGACCCCAACTGGGCGCTCCC
>CAIYPH010000342.1 GCA_903928045.1 uncultured Rhodospirillales bacterium | reverse complement strand
TAGGGCCGGCAGGTGCAGATGTCGGAGCCGAAGACGTCCGAGCCGTTGCACTCGTCATGCACCCGGCAGGCGATTTTGGTGGCGGGTTTGCCGAGGCGGGTGGTGTCGCCGAACAGATAGACGGTCATGCCGCCGATGGGGGGGAGGAAGATGTCGAGATCGGGCCTGGTCACCAGCTCGGGGAACATGCCGCCGGTCTGCTCGAACAGGCCGCGGCGCAGGGCCGTGGTGGAGATGCCGAAGCGGCGTGCCACCCCGGGCAAATGCCACACCGGTTCGATGGCAACCTTCGTCACCCGCGCATCCCCCGCCGCAGTGAGGATATCGCCATCCGGTGTGAGCCGTCCGGCGGCGATGGCATCGCGGATTTCCGGCATGTTGATGCGCGCCTTGGTCACCGCGATGGTCGGCCGCACGTCCCACCCCGCCTCCAGCGCCTCGGGGAACATTTGGCCGACCATGTGGCCGAAGGGGTCGAGCGAGACGATCTTGTCCGGGTCGCCCCATTGCGGGAACGGCCCGATGGCGGCGGCCGGCGCTGTGTTGGTGAGGTCCGGCCGGTGCAGCGCATCAAGCTGCCCGGCGGCGACGGCGAGCGCGCGGTAGAGCGAATAGGCACCGGAATGGGTGCCGATGGCGTTGCGCCCGCCGGGGTTGTGCAGCGTTGCCACGATCGGTCCGCGCCCCGCCGGGGTGCCGGCGCCCCAGGTCACGGCGAGTTGGCCGCCGCCCTGGCTGGGGTGGGAGGTAAGCACGATGGGGCGGCGATCATGCGGCGCATTGCCGCGGGCCGGAGGAACGGTGGAGCTCATGCGGGCGCCTCGGGTTGGGAGGCGAGGTTAGTGACAGAACCGGGCCGAAGCCAAGTGTTTTGCGAAAGCAAGCAAGGGAAGGAAGCGGTTCTTTTTTGAAAAAAGAACCAAAAAACGTCTATCCGTTTGGCTCCGAGCATGCCCAGAGAGACACCGAAGCAAACGGATCAGAAAGTTTTTTTGGTTCTTTTTGTTCACAAAAAAGAACACCTTCCCTTCCTCCCTTCCCCGGGTTGCAACCAGACCCGCCCGGGTGGAAACTCCCCCTCACACAGGAGGAAACGCCATGGCCTACCAACCGGGACCCCATATTTCGCAGCATTGGCAGATCACCAAGCCGGCCGCCAACGGCAAGCGCGGTATCGTCGTCTCCCAGGCGAAATGCGCGGCCGATGCCGGCGTCGCCGTGCTGGAAGCCGGCGGCAACGCGATCGACGCCGCGGTGGCCACCGCCCTCGCGCTCGCCAGCCAGGAGCCGTGGAATTCCGGCATCGGTGGCATCGGCTTCTGCGTGGTGCATCGCGCCGGCGAGAAATCCGCCCAGGTGATGGATTTCGGCCCCGTCGCCCCGCGCCACACCCGCCCCGACCAGTTCAAGCTCACCGGCCGCATGACGACCGACCTGTTCGCCTGGGCCGAGGTGGAGAATGACGCCAATATCCATGGCCCGCTCTCGGTCGCCATCCCCTCCTCGGTGGCCGGTTATGAGAAGCTGCATTCCACCTGGGGCCGCCTGCCGATCAAGGAGGTGATGGAGCCCGCGGTGGCGCTCGCCAAGCGCGGCCTGCCGCAGGATTGGTACACCACGCTGAAGATCGCGCTCTCCGCCTCGGTGCTGGCGAAATACCCGGAGAGCAACCGCGTCTATCTGCGCAACGGCCTGCCGCCGGTGCCGCCCTACCAGGGCACGCCCGGCTTCTTCACCCAGGGCAACCTGCCCGCCACCCTCGAACGCCTCCAGCACGCCGGGCTGCGCGACTACTACGAGGGCGACATCGCCCGCTCCCTCGCGCAGGACTTCAAGGACACCGGCGTCATCATCGACGAGACCGATCTGGCCAATTGCCAGGCGCGCATCGTGCCCGCCACCGAGGTGCCATGGCGCAATGGCCGCACCCTTCAGCTCGCCACTGGTCTGACCGCCGCGCCGACGCTGATGGACGTGCTGGCCGCCATGAAATCCGCCCCCTGGGGCGACAAGCCCGATGAGGCCTGGTTCCGCACGCTCGCCAAGATCATGAAGGATGCCTACGAGGTCCGCCTCTCCGGCCTCGGCGAGGCCGACCAGAACGCGGCCGAGACCTGCACGACGCACCTCACCGTCTGCGACCAGGAAGGCACCATGGTGGCGATGACCACCACGCTGATGTCCTCCATGGGCAGCCGCGTGCTGATGCCGCGCACCGGCGTGCTGCTGAACAACGGCATGATGTGGTTCGACCCGCGGCCCGGCCAGGCCAACTCGGTGGCGCCGGGCAAGCGGCCGCTGTGCAACATGTGCCCGATCATCATGAAGGATGACACCGGCCCGATGCTCGCCGTCGGCGCCTCGGGCGGCCGGCGCATCATGGCTTCGGTGTTCCAGGTGATGTCGTTCTTCGCGGATTTCGGCATGTCCGTCGAGGATGCCGCGCATCATCCGCGCATCGACGTGTCCAGCACCGACAACGTCACCGCCGATCGCCGGCTCGATGCCGCCACCCTCGCCGGCCTCGCGGCCGATGGGGCGCTGGAGGTGGTCGAGGCGACGGCGGTGCCGATCAACTTCGCCTGCCCCAACATCATCGTCCGCCATCCCGATGGCAGCCGCACCGGCATCAGTGACGTCGCCTCGCCCTGGTCGGGCGCGGTGGCGCAGTAAGGAGCAAAGCCGATGAGCAAGACCGCGATGCAGATGGTCGCCGAGGCGCAAGCCGCGGTGACCGCCATCTCCCCCGCCGACGCCAAGCCGTTGATCGCCGCCGGCGCGGTGGTGCTCGATATCCGCGACAGTTCGGAAATCGCCGCCTCGGGCAAGGTGAAGGGCGCGCTCGCCATCAACCGCGGGTTGCTGGAATTCAAGGCCGACAGCACGCTGCCGAGCCATGAGCCCGCCCTGCAGAAGGACCGCACGGTGATCCTCTACTGCGCCTCCGGCGGCCGCGCCTGGCTCGCCGGCAAGACGCTGAAGGACATGGGCTTCACCGACGTGCGGAACATGGGCGGCTTCAAAGGCTGGGTCGAGGCGGGCGGGGACGTCGAGAAGACCTGACGCCTGATATGGAGACGCTGGCCACCGGCTGCATCGTCATCGGCGG
>CAIYPH010000341.1 GCA_903928045.1 uncultured Rhodospirillales bacterium | reverse complement strand
TGATGACGAATCCGCTGTCGGTCTCGCGGATACCGACGATCCCGGGGATCTTCTTGGTATCGACGATCAGTTCCGGGCTGGTGCGGCCCGAGCGAAGCTGCACCAGCAGATCCGTCCCACCCGACATGACTTTTGCCAACCCGGCCGCCCCGGCCAACAATTTGATGGCATCCGGCACACTGGTCGGTGCCGCGTAACTCAATCTGGGCATGTTTGCTCCCGCTTTGCGATCAGTCGATAAACGCATGCACGCTCGGCAGATGGGCCCGAGTGTGTTGTTGGCAAGGTTAAGCCGGTATTGCCCGGTGGTCGAGACCCCTTCTTCGCCACCGCTGCCCCACCCCGATAGGCGCGTTCTCAGTCCGCAATGCTGCCATAGACCAGGCCACGGAAGCTATTGCCGGCATTGCGCGATTGCAGCGGCGCCTGGATCAGCAGAATCGGCACCAGCCGCTCCTTCGGGTCGATCCAGAACTTGGTGCCGGCATAGCCGCCCCAATTATACTCGCCCACGCTGCCCGGCACGCTGGACTGGCCTGCCTCGGTGCGCACCGCGACGGTGAGGCCGAATCCGTAGCCGGGGCCCGGCAGATAATTCGGCCCACCGCCGACTCCAGGCGGCAGATGATTGGCCGACATCAGCGTCACCGATGCATGCGAGAGCAGCCGAACCCCTTCGAGTTGCCCGCCATTGGCCAGCATAAGGGCGAATTTCATGTAATCGGAGGCGGTTGAGAGCAGCCCCTCGCCGCCACCGAGGAACAGCCGCGTCTTGCTCACATCGGTCAGCGGCTGCGGCCGGCCAGAATCGGGATCGACGCCCGACTCCGCCATGCGACCGAGCTTCTCCGCAGGCAGATTGAACGAGGTATCGACCATACCGAGCGGCTTGAAGATGCGCTCCTCATAGAAGGCGTCGCCACGCTGGCCGCTCACCGCTTCCACCACCGCGAGCAACACGTCGGTCGCGCGGCTGTACTGCCATTGGGTTCCGGGTTGGTAGAGCAGCGGCAGCTTGCCAAGTTCCTCCACCACTTTCTGGTCGGTCCAGTTGAGGCGCATGTCGGGCTCGTTGAGCCCGGTGGTCTTCATCGCCTGATCCACCAGGGAGTTACCGAACACCCCATAGGTGAGGCCGGCGGTGTGACGCAGCAGGTCGAGAATCGTGATCTCGCGATCGGCGGGCACCGTGGTGGAGTGGTGCTGGCCCTGAGCGTCCACCGTCTCGGTGATCACCTTCGGCGCCTTCAGCGCCGGCAGGAAGCGCGAAACCGGATCGGCCAGCCGCAGCTTGCCCTCCTCCATCAGCATCAGGATGGCCACCGCCGTCACCGGCTTGGTCATCGAATACATGCGGAAGATGCTGTCCTTCTGCATCGGCGCGCCGGTTGCCGGATCGCGCACCCCGAAGGCCTCATGATAGGCCACCTTGCCGTTGCGGGCTATCATCACCACCGAGCCCGGCAGGCGCTTCGCCTCGGCCTCGGCGCGCAGCCAGGTCGCCATGCGGTCCAGTCGGGCGAGTCCCACCTCGAAGGGCTGTGCGGTTGGCAGATCCACGGCGGCGGCGGGGTGACTGGCCAGTAAAACCGCGGCCAGCGCCGCCGCACAGGTCCAACGCGCGAATCTCATCATCCCCTCCCCGTTCCCGTTTCGATATTCTGGTCGCGCGCAACGGGTGGCCGCAACCCATGCGGCGGAGTTCCCCCCGGGGACCTGGCCGGCAGGCGACACATCGCCGCGCGCCAAGCCAATCCCCGGGGAGTGCCGGATCAGTCGAACGAAGCGCTCGTGGTGTCCGTGCTCTTGTTATATCGGATAGTGATCTTCTCAACCTTGCACAGATTGATGTCGTGCCAAACGGCATTGGAGCCATCGATGGTGTAGACCACCTTGAGATCCCACTGGCAGGTCTTGTTGGAGCGGTGGAATTTAATGTCCACCACCTCGTTATTGCCCAGCGTATCCTGCCCGAGCACGTCTTCTTCCCATTCGTCGGAATGGTTCGGCGCAACAAAAACCTTGCCGAGTTCGAATCCGGTCTTGTTCACGAGGCTGAAATCCTGCTTCGCGTCCTGCCCCCAGGCAGTCGGCGGCAGGACGGAGATCACGGCACCTATGAAAAAGGTAGTCAGCAGCAGACGCTTCATTCGGAAAATTCCTGGATTATGGTTAGCGTGCTGTCTGTAACACGGCAGATACGCTGAACAATGAAAATCACGACTGCCGGCTGAATTTCACCCCTCTGCCATATGTCGCGCGAAGGTCGCCATGTCGGTATTCGCGCCGCACAGCAGCACCCCCACGCGCGTGCCCGCGATGCGCTCGCGCAGAGGGAACATCGCCGCCGCGGTGGCCGCCGCGCAGGCCGGCTCGGTGGCCAGCTTGAGCTCGGCGAACAGCACCCGCATCGCCGCCCGCAGCTCCACATCGCTCACCGTCACCAGTCCGTCGATAGTGGCACGGCAGATACCGTAGCTGTAGGCCTCCGTATGCGGCGCCATCAGGCTGTCGGCGATGCCCTGCATGGCGCCGCTCTGGCCGGGGCCGCCACGCGCGAAGCTCTGCGCCATTCCGGTCGCCCCTTCCGGCTCCACGCCATAGATCGCGATTTCCGGCATCGCCTGGCGGAAGGCCAGCGCCACCCCGGCCGCAAGCCCACCGCCGCCGATCGGCAGGATCAGCGCGTCGAGCCCGCCGGACTGCCCGGCCCATTCCGCGCCCAGAGTCGCGGTACCCATGACGGTGCGCAGCCCATTGAAGGGATGCACGAAATACCGCCCCTCCTGCGACTCGATCTCGCGCACCATGGCGAAGCCGGTCGGCCCGTCCTCGGCCATCAGCACCTCGGCCCCACACGCCTTCGCCATGGCGAGTCGGGCGGGATTGGCGGTCTTGAGCATCACCACCTTCGCGGAAATGCCGAGCTTCATCGCCGCATAGGCCACCGCCACCGCGTGATTCCCAGCCGAAATCCCGGTCACCCCGCGGGCCCTCTGCGCCGCATCCAGCGCCAGCATGTTGGAGAAAGCGCCGCGCGCCTTGAAGGTGCCGCTCGCCTGCAGCAGCTCGAACTTGAACTCCAGCGTGGTCCCCGCCAGCGGCGCAATGTCATCGCGCGCCAGCACCGGGGTGACCCGGGTATAGGGCCGCAGCGTCTCGCGCAGGGCGGCGATATCGGCCGGGGTGGGGACGGCGATGCCGTCGATCACGCTGGGCAGGTCAGGCATGCGGCGTTCCTCGTTCGAATGCGACCGGGGGTTGACGGACCCGGCGTGGCGGCAGGCAAATGCTGCGGTGAACATGAAGGGACGAACAATGCAGATCGACGTCAAGGGCCAGCGGGTTGTCATTGCCGGCGGCAGCAAGGGAATCGGCCGCTCCATCGCGCTTGCCTTCGCAGAAGGTGGCGCCGCGGTGTCGATTTGTGCGCGGGGCGCCGAGGCACTGGAGGCTACGCGCGCCGAACTCGCGGCTTTCGGCGGCACGGTGCACGCGCAAAGCTGCGACCTCTCGAGCGAGGCCGACATCGCCGCCTACGTGCCGGCCGCGGCCGCCGCACTGGGCGGAATCGACGTGCTGGTGAACAACGCCACCGGCTATGGCTGGGGCGATGACGAGGCGAGCTGGGACCAGAGCATCGCCGTCGATCTCCTCGCCGCCGTACGCGCCTCGCGCGTGGCGCTGCCGTGGATCGAGCAGAGCCCGGCTGGTGGCATCATCAATATCTCCTCGGGCTCGGGCCTCAACCCCTCCGTGCGCACCCCCGCCTATGGCGCGGCCAAGGCAGCAATCATCCACTACACCCGCACCCAGGCCGCCGCCCTGATCGGCAAGGGCATAAGGGTGAACTGCGTCGCCCCCGGCTCCATCGAATTCCCCGGCGGCATCTGGGACAACCGCAAGAAGGCCCAGCCCGCGGTCTACAACGCCGCGCTGTCCGCCTGCCCGGCCGGGCGGATGGGCTATCCGGAGGAAGTCGCCAACGTCGTCGTCTTCCTCGCCTCGCCGCTGGCGAGTTGGGTCACCGCGCAAATCATCAGTGTGAACGGCGGGCAGGGCCTGCCGCGCTAGGCACTCTTTCTGCCAGGCGTGTGGGCATCGCCGCGGGATCGCGCAGTATAGCGGCCCGCGGCAATCTGCTCGGCATTGCGGCCTGACACCTCCGATATCGACGCCCCAATCGCTACTGCACCAGGAAAATCTTACCGGGGTTCATGATGTTCTGCGGGTCGAGCGCCCGCTTGATCGCCCGCATGGTCGCCATTTTCACGGGGTCGGCGTAGTGGGCAAGCTCGCCGATCTTCTCGCTGCCGATGCCGTGCTCGGCCGAGATCGAGCCGCCATAGGGCACCAGCGTATCGTTCACCGCCCGGGTGACGGCCGCCTTATACTGCGTGAAGGTCTCGCGGGACATGCCCTCGGGGGCCTTGAAGTTGAAGTGCAGATTGCCGTCGCCCATGTGGCCCATCGGGCAGGAGCGGATGTCCGGCAGCACCGCTTTGGCGGCCACGGTGGCGTCTTCGATGAATTGCGGAATCGCGGAGCTGGCCACCGAAATGTCGTAGCTCACCGCCGGCGCACCATGGCGCCCGGCCTCGGCGTGGGATTCGCGAATGTGCCACATCGCCTTGGCCTGCTGGGTGTTTTGCGCCAGCACGGCATCGAGCACCAGGCCGCGCTCCATGGCGTCGGCGAGGAACTCCTCCATGCGGCCGGCCATCACGCCTTCCTTGGGCAGGGCGGAGGACCATTCCATCAGGAGATACCAGGGCGATTCGCCGCCGGGCAGCGGGTCGGTCACCCCCGGGACGTGGGTGAAGACGCCGTTGAGGTTGGTGCGGTTCATCAGCTCGCAGGAGGTGACGGCATCCTCGGAGGCGACATGGGCCTCGGAGAGCAACTCCACCGCCGCTTGCGGATCGCGGATGTTGATCCAGGCGGTGGCGACGTCCTTCGGCTTCGGCCACAGCTTGATCACCGCCTTGGTGATGATGCCGAGCGTGCCTTCGGCGCCGATGAAGAGATGCTTGAGGTCGTAGCCGGTATTGTCCTTCTTCAGCGCCTTGAGGCCATTCCACACCTCGCCTGAGGGCAGCACCGCCTCGATGCCGAGCACCCAGCTGCGGGTGTTGCCGTAGTGCAGCACCTGGGCGCCGCCGGCATTGGTGGAGAGGTTGCCGCCGATCATGCAGGAGCCCTGGGCACCGAGGCTGAGGGGCAGCAGCATGTCATTGGTGGCGGCGAGTTCCTGCAGGGTTTGCAGCACGCAGCCGGCCTCGACCGTCATCGTCAGGCCGAGCCGGTCGACCGCGATCACCCGGTTCATCCGCCCGAGCGAGACGACGATGCCGGCGTGGTTACCATAGGGCGTGGCGCCCCCCATCAGCCCGGTATTGCCGCCCTGCGGCACGATCGCCACCCCCTCGGCAGCACAGAGCCGCACCAGGCCGGCGACCTCCTCGGTGGAGGCGGGGCGGGCGACGGCGGCGGCGGAGCCGGTGAGGGTGCCGCGCCAATCCGAGAGGTAGGACTTCATATCCGACGGGTCGGTCAGCAGGCCCTTGTCGCCAAGCAGGTCGCGCAGGGCCTGGAGCAAAGCGGGGCTGGCCGGGGTGGTCGGAATCGTGGGGTTGGTCAGAACGTTCATGGCATCCCGTTATCTGGACATTTCCTGGGTGCGATCCTGCCGCGCCCGGCGCCACATGTCACCCCTCAATCCCCGGCATATCCGGCCCGCTTGCGGGGTCCGACGCCAGCGCAATACCCTCAGCGATCACAAGGGGAACCGGACATGCCAGCCATCACGTCAGCTCAGGCGCCGATCAAGGCATTGCCGATCAAGGCTGGGCCGATCAAGGCGGGGCCGATCCTGTTCGGCGCCGCCTTGTTGCTGAGCCTGTCGCTCGGGCTGCGGCAATCGCTCGGACTGTTCATGCTGCCGATGACCCAGGGCATCGGCGCCTCGGTGACCGACTTCACCCTCTCCATCGCCATCCAGAACGCGGTCTGGGGCGTCACCCAGCCCTTCGTCGG
>CAIYPH010000340.1 GCA_903928045.1 uncultured Rhodospirillales bacterium | reverse complement strand
CGCCCGCGCATCGCCGTCAGGCCATGCCGGTTTGTTCGGTGCAGGGGGATGGCGGGCGCCAGGGTGGCCCGCGCCCGCGCCGGGCGCGAATTTGGCGCGGGCGTGGCGCACCTGCCCCGCGCACCCGCGCGCAGGACCGCCCGACCCCCTGCCCGGCCCGCCACGGCGCGGGTACGGCGATCCACTCGACCCATTCCTCAACCGGCGCGACCTCGGCGTCCGCCACGGTGCGTATCACAAGGCCCATGGTCCCCGCGTCGGCCATCGCGCGCGGGCGCGTTACGGCCAGGCCCAGCAGGGCGGCCAGCAGCGCGCACAGCATCCCAAAGCCGGCAGCGATGCCGCCGGGGATGCTGCCACCCGGGAAAGCACCGAGCGTGGCGATGGGGGACTGGGTGGGCGCGGGGTTCATCGTGTTTTCGTCACTCCTGATTTCTAAAAAGACCTTATAATTAACATTGCCGCGACGTGCAAGCTGAATTTCTCATGCGCTGTATTTTTTCAGGCCAGGCCGAGGCGCTCCGCCAGCCCGTAGCCGGCGGCCAGGGATTGCAGCTTCTTCCAGGTCGCGTCCTCGACCTCGATACCCTCCCGACGCCGCTCGACCTCCTTGAGGTGCTCGATTTCGCCGGGGTAGTAGACGCCGGGGCTGCCGGCGGAGGGGGGCGTGGCCTTGAGGAAGGCGGCGAAATCCGCCACTTCGCGCTTGAAGGTCGCCAGCGGGCGGAAGGCCTCGACGTTGAAGACGGCCATGAAGCAGCCGTCATTATGGCGGCCGGAGGGGTCGATGCCGAAGCCGAGGCCGGTCAGCAGGCCACAGAGGATTTCCACCATCACCGCGAGTCCGGTGCCCTTGTAGCCCTCGCTGCCGCCGAGCGGCAGCAGCGCGCCGCCGGCGCGGAGCTGCTTCGGGTCCGTGGTGGGATTGCCCTGGGGATCGAGGATCCAGCCCTGCGGAATGTCCTGCCCGCGGGCCGCGGCGAGGGAGACCTTGCCGGCGGCGACCGCGGAGGTCGCCATGTCCAGGAAGAGCGGGCCGTCGAGGTCCGACGGCACGGCGATCGAGATCGGATTGGTGCCCAGCCGTGCCTCGCGGCCGCCGAAGGGGGCGACGTGCTTGGGGGCGCGGCCGGAATCGGCGGTGATCAGGCCGATCATGCCGGCCTCGGCGGCCATCAGCGGGTAGGAGGCGAGGCGCCCGATATGGCCCTGGCGGAACACCGTGGCGGCGGCGACATTGGCGGTGCGGGCCTTGTCGATGGTGTATTTCATCGCCCGCTCATTGGCGACGTAGCCGAAGCCCCAATTTCCATCCACCACCGTGGTGGTGGCGGATTCCTGCACGATGTCCCACTTCGCGCCCGGCACGATGTGGCCGGCGTGGATGCGGTCGATATAGGTGGGGATCTGGATGATGCCGTGCGAATCATGCCCGGCCAGATTGGCGTCGATGCAATGGCGCATGACGATCTCCGCCTCTTCCGCCGGCGCGCCGGCGGCGATGAGCAAGGCGGTGCCGATTTCGTTGAGGCGGGCGGCGGGGGCGCGGGGCATCAGGCGGTCTCCGTGAAATTCCAGGTTCGGTGCCAGAAGGGCTGGCCGTCGATGGTGATGGTCACCTCGGCAGAGGCGGCGTGCGAGGTGGTGAGGGTGCGGATGGTCAACTCCGTCGTCTGCACCGGCTGCTCGATGCGGACCCGCGTGTTGGAGTGCATGCGCGCGAGATCGGGCCGGGAAGCGGAGACGGCGGCGCCGTATTCATGCGCGGTGGCGACGCGGGCGGTGCCGTCGATGCGCACGGATTCGGACTTGGTCGCAGAAAGCCGTGCGGTGTCGGTCATCAGATCGCGCGAAATATCCCAGGTCTGGCCGCCGCCGCTGTCATTCGGCGAGGCGAGCGCCGCCGATTGCAGGCGGCCCCAGTTGGGACGCGCCGCTTCCGCGGGCTCCGGACAGACCGGCAGGCGCATGCGGCTCGCGCCGTGGTGCAGCACCAGCGTCGCCGGCACCGGGGTGGGCCACACCCGCGGGAAATCGGCGCAGGCGACGGCGACCCGCAGGCGCTCGTCGGGCAGCAGCCGGTAGGCAGTGGCGCGGAGCGGCACGCGCACCTGGCCGCGCGTGCCGGCGGCGGTTTGGGACGCGAGGTCGATCCAGCCGGTGGCGATCAGCACCGAGCGTCCGTTGGGCGCCACCGCCGAGAGCTTGACCACGAGGTTGAGCGGCAGGGCGCTGGCGGTGACATCGAGCATCGCCTCGGCGTTGCCGATCAGCTCCATCGGAGCGGTGAGCGGCGCGGACGTGAAGCACAACGAACGGGCGTCATCGGCGGAATGGTCGCGGTCGAGCGACGGGTCGAGCGCGGTCGTCCAGGGGTCCCAGGCCAGCGAATGCAGGCCGACCGTGGGGTCGTATTCGTAGCTGGTGGCGCCCTCGCCAGCCCCACCCAGCGTGCCATCGGGCGCGAGGTTGAGCTCCACCGGCGCCTGCCTGGTCGGCGGCCATCGTGTCTCGGCACGCCAGAACCCTTCGCGCCCCTGGAGATAGATATTGACCGGCGGCTCGCGCTCGATCCCGGTTGGGCGGCCCATCAAATGCAGATCGAACCAGCGCTCCATTTCCGCCAGCCCCGCGGCCGGCGCCTCGCGGCCGGTATCGGGGAATTCGTGCTTCCACGGGCCCATGATCAGGCGCTTCGGCCCGGCATTGGCAAGGTAATCGAGCGGCGTGCAATCGGTGTAGAGATCGCGCCAGCCGCAGATATGCAGCGTCGGCACCGTGACCTTGCTCATATCGGCGACGCGGGATTGCCAGAATTCATCGAAGCCGGGGTGGGCGGCGAAATCGGCGATCCATGGCAGGTTTTTGGCGAGATGCTCGGCCCAGACGCGCGCCCAGCGGCCGGCATCGTCGGCGAATTGCGGCGGCATGAGGTTGTAGGCGAGCATGCGCGGGCCCCAATCCGCCCGCATCCAGAAGCCCGGCCGGGTGCCGCCGAGCGAGACCACGCCGCGATGGAGGTCCGACGTCGCGTGGATGGGCACGATGGCCCGGAGATGCGGCGGATTGGTCGCGGCCGTTGAGAGCGAGGTGATGCCGGGGTAGGAGACGCCCCACATCCCCACATTGCCGTCGCACCAGGGCTGGGCGGCGATCCATTCGACGAGATCATGCCCGTCGAGCGCCTCCTGGGGGGCGAAACATGCGGGGCTGGTGCCGCCGGAATTGCCGAGGCCGCGCAGATCGGCGGTGACGGCCGCATAGCCACGGGCGGCGAAATGCCGGTGCACGCTCTCCACCGCCGTCCGCCCGCCGCGGCCGTCCTTGTGGTAGGGGTTGAAGTTGAGAATGGCCGGCCGGCGATGCGCGTCATCCGGCCGGATGATGTCGGCGGCGAGGTGTACCCCATCGCGCATCGGTACCAGCGCATTGCGCTCAAACAGGATGGCATTGGAGCCGGGCGTCGTCGCCTGGTCGGACATGGCACGATCCTCCACTTTCCGGGGATGGTCAGGGCGGGCCGCGCGGCTGTCAACGCTGCTTGTGACCGCGATCAAACCATGGCTAGTCTCGCATTCTCAGCGAGACGACGCCCATGCGCGGCGCCGGCGCTGCAACCAGGGGGCTCGAACGATGAAAACGACGCGTCGGACGATCATGCGAACCGGTATGGCGGCGGCGGGGGCCGCGGCGGCGCCCGGCATTCTCTCGGCACAAACCAGGCCGCCGGCCTCGCGCACCATCCGCGCGGTGATGCATGGCGACATCCCCACCTATGACCCGATCTGGACCACCGCCAACATGTCCGCCTACCACGGCGCCATGGTCTACGACACGCTGTTCGGCATCGACGACAAATTGCAGCCGCAGCCGCAGATGGTCTCCAAATACGGCAAGTCCGACGACGAGCTGACCTGGACGTTCGAGCTGCGCGACGGGCTGAAATTCTCCGATGGCACGGCCGTCACCGCCGCCGACTGCGCCGCCTCCATCCGCCGCTGGGCGGTGCGCTCCGGCACCGGCCAGTTGATGATCCCGCGCATGAAGGACATCTCGACGAAGGACGACAAAACCTTCGTCATCTCGCTGAAGGAGCGCTTCCCGCTCCTGCTCGACGGGCTGGCTTCGCCCGCCACCCCGGTCTGCTTCATGATGCGCAAGAAGGAGGCCGAGACCGACCCGATGCAGAAGATCGACACGATCATCGGCTCGGGCCCCTTCGTGATGAACCAAGGCGAGACCAAGGCCGGCACGCAATACGTCTACGACAAGAACGCCAACTACAACCCGCGCACGGATGCCACCTCGGGCTCCGCCGGGGCGAAAATCGTCAAGGTTGACCGCGTGATCTTCCAGAACATGCCGGACAGCCAGACCGCGGTGGCCGCACTCCAGGCCGGCGAGATCGACTTCTACGAAATCCCGCCGATTGACCTGCTGGACCAGATCCAGGGCGACCCCAACATCAACCTCATCACGCTGGCCGACCTCGGCACCGTCGGCTACATCGGCCTCAACTGGCTGCACCCGCCCTTCAACAACCAGAAGCTGCGGCAATCCCTCCTCTACATCGTCAACCAGGAGGAGATGATGAAGCCGACCTTCGTGGACCGGAAATGGTACCAGGGCTGCGGCGGCTGGATGACCTGCGGTTCCCCGATGGAAAGCGACGCCAACACCGACTGGTTCAAGGGCGGCGTGAACCTCGACAAGGCGCGCGCGCTGATGAAGGAAGGCGGCTATGACGGCCGGCCGGTGGTGGTGCTGCAAGCCACCAACATTCCCTACATGATGAACGCCGCCACCGTCTTCGCCCAGCAGCTCCGCTCCGCCGGCTACAACGTGCAGTTGATGCCGATGGACTGGGCCAACGTGGTGCAGCGCCGCGCCAACAAGGGCGCCCCGGATCAGGGCGGCTGGAACGTGTTCTTCACCTCCTCCGGCGGCCTGGCCAACGCCAACCCCTATATGATCGGCGGCATGGCCACCACCGGCGACAAGGGCTGGTTCGGCTGGCCGAGCGACGAGAAGAACGAGGCGCTGCGCACCCGCTGGGTCAACGCCGGCTCGCTCGACGAACGCAAGGCGATCGCCCGCGAGCTCCAGGCCAATGCCTGGGACATCGTGCCCCACATGTATTACGGCCAGTG
>CAIYPH010000339.1 GCA_903928045.1 uncultured Rhodospirillales bacterium | reverse complement strand
GGGCCGGCAGAAGCCGGGCGTTGCGCCACGGCGCGGGCACGGCGTGCCATTCGATGTTCGACAGCGAGTCGGTCTCGGAGACGGGGTCCGGCGTCAGCACCCAGGTGGCCGCGCCCGCACGCATGTGGGCCCGGCGCGCGGCAAGCCCGAGGAGGGCGTGCAGCAGCGCGCTCAGCATGCCGCCGATGAGGGCGGCGATGCCGTGGGGCAGCGGGGTGGAAGGGGCGGGCGGGCGGGTCACGAGGGAATTGTCACTCCAAATGTCTACGCGCGATTTATAACTAACAAAAATCCGCGCAGCAAGGGGAATTTCCCATACTGGACTCTTTTTTCTTAGCCCTTCACCGCCGCCGCCGTGAGGCCCTTCACGAAATAGCGCTGGAAGAAAATGAACAGCGCCGCGATCGGGATGGTCGCCACCGTGGAGGCGGCCATCGCGGCGCCCCACATGGGCTGGCCGAGATAGGGCTGGGTGTAGGTGGTGAGACCGACCGAGAGCACGTTGAGCGCCTTGTCCTGCACGATGACCAGCGGCCACAGGAAGGCGCCCCAGGACCAGATGAAGACGATGATGGCGAGGCTCGCCAGCGCCGGCAGCAGCAGAGGCAGGGCGATTTGCAGGAAAATGCGGAATTCATGCGCGCCATCGACGCGGGCGGCTTCCAGGAGTTCGTCGGGGAGGTCGGAGGCGTATTGGCGCATCATGAACACCCCGAAGGCGTTCATCATGCCGGGCACCAGCAGCCCGGCGTAGGAGTTCTCCCAGCCCAGCGCCTTCACCTCGATGAACAGCGGGATCACCAGGACCTGGAAGGGCACCATGATGGTGGAGAGCACGGCGAGGAACAGCAGGCCGCGCCCGGGGAAGCGGTATTTGGCGAAGCCGAAGCCGGCGAGCGCGCCGAAGAACACGGTGATGCCGACATGGGAGAGCGCGTAGAGCCAGGAGTTGAGGAAGTAGGTCCACATCGGCGCGATGTCCGCGGCAAGGCGGAATTGCGCCCAGCCCTGGAATTCCCAGGGGATGAGATGCATGGGGATGGCCTGGATCTCGCTCTCCGCCTTGAAGGCGGAGCTGACCATGAACCAGATGGGGAAGGCGAAGAGGATCGCCATCACCAGCGCGATCAGGGTGCGGACCGGCCTACGCACGCCTGTTGAACCACAACTGCACGAGGGTGACGCACATGATCATCGCGAACATCACCACCGAGACCGCCGCCGCGTCACCCATGCGGAAATACTGGAAGCCGTATTTCAGCACGAGCAGGCCGAGCACCAGGGTGGAGTTCGCCGGCCCGCCAGGGTCATTCGGCAGCACGTATTGCAGGGCGAAGGTCTGGAAGGCGTTGATGGAGGAGAGCGCGCCGATCAGCACCGCCGTGGAGCGCAGTTGCGGCAGGTCGACATGCCAGAAAATGCGCACCGGCCCGGCGCCGTCGATCGCAGCGGCCTCGCGGAATTCGGGGGGAATCGCCGCAAGCCCAGCCAGCCAGATCATCATGAAAAACGGGATGATCGCCCAGTCATGCACCGCGATCATCGAGAAGGGGGCGAGCGC
>CAIYPH010000338.1 GCA_903928045.1 uncultured Rhodospirillales bacterium | reverse complement strand
CGCGCCTACGCCGGTACCGGTCTGGTCGTCACCCATGACCGCTACTTCCTCGAAAACGTGACCAACTGGATTCGTGAACCCGAACGCGGCCGCGGCTTCCCCTTCGAAGGCAACTACTCCTCCTGGCTGGACCAGAAGTCCAAGCGCCTCAAGCAGGAAGAGAAGGAGGAAACCTCCCGCATGCGCGCCCTCGCCGAGGAAAAGGAGTGGATCGCCTCCACCCCGCGCGCCCGGCAATCCAAATCCAAGGCCCGCATCCAGAAATACGAGGAACTGCTGCAGAAGAGCCTCGAACAGCAGATGGGCGTCGCCGAAATCACCATCCCGCCCGGCCCGCGCCTCGGCGGCACCGTGATCGAGGCCGAGAACCTGTCCAAGGGCTTCGGAGATCGCGAACTCATCCAGAACCTCAACTTCAAGCTGCCGCCCGGCGGCATCATCGGCGTGATCGGCCCCAACGGCGCCGGCAAAACCACGCTGTTCCGTATGATCACCGGACAGGACACCCCCGATTCCGGCGCGCTGCGCCTCGGTGAAACCGTGAAACTCGGCTATGTCGACCAAAGCCGCGACAGCCTCGATCCCAATAAATCCGTCTGGGAGGAAATCTCCGGCGGCACCGACGTCATCTATCTCGGCAAGCGCTCCGTCGCGTCCCGCGCCTACGTGGGCGCCTTCAACTTCAAGGGCTCCGACCAGCAGAAGAAAGTCGGCATCCTCTCCGGCGGTGAGCGCAACCGCGTGCATCTCGCCAAGATGCTGAAATCCGAATCCAATGTCCTGCTGCTCGACGAACCGACCAACGACCTCGACGTCGATACGCTGCGCGCCCTCGAAGAAGCCCTGATGGACTTCGCCGGCTGCGCGGTGGTGATCAGCCATGACCGCTGGTTCCTCGATCGCCTGGCCACCCATATCCTCGCCTTCGAAGGCGACAGCCACGTCGAATGGTTCGAAGGCAACTTCCAAGCCTACGAAGAAGACAAGCGCCGCCGCCTCGGCGCCGACGCCACCGAACCCCACCGCATCAAATACCGGCCCCTCGCGCGCTAAGGCACGCCGGAGCATGGGCCGATGCCTCAGGCGGCGGTGCGTGACACCGCCATCCCGCCATGAACCAGAGCTGGGTGCTCCGCACCGGGCGTCTGGTCATGCGCCCGGTGGGATACGCTGATCTCGCTGACCTGGTGACCCTGAAGGGCGACCCGCAGGTCTACGCCATCATGCTCGGCGGCGTGCGCTCCCCCGTGGAATGCGCCGAGGACCTCGCCGAGGACGTCGTCTTCTGGGGCGCGCACGGTGTCGGCATGTGGGCCGTCCGCGAAGCTGCGACAGCGCGGTTCATCGGCTATGTCGGCCTGCACGGCCGGCCGGACGGGCGGGGCATCGCCCTGCGTTTCGCCGTTGTCGCCGCCGCACAGGGCCGCGGCTACGCCAGCGAGGCCGCTTCCGCCGCGCTGCGCTTCGCCCATGAGCGTGGCGGCCTGCGGCGTGTGATCGCGGTAGCGCGCGAAACCAATTTCGGCTCCCGCCAGGTGCTCGGCGGCATCGGCATGGCCTTGTGCGAAACATACCAGCGCGAGGGCGACAACATACTGGTCTATGAAAGTATTCACGCAGGTATCTGACCGCGCCTAAAACGTGCCCAGCACCATCCGCTTCAGCACCAACGTATACTCCCGCGCCTCATGGAACATCTCCGCCAGCTCGATGAGGAAAAACACCGCCACCACATGAAAAACCGCCGGATACCGCCCCGCCGCCCGTTCCCCCGCCACGCCGATCCAGCCGCCCAACCGCCCCCTCTACATCACCATAGCCCCAGCCACCCCGACCAGGCAGCCCACCCCGACGTCGCTCGGATAATGCACCCCGACATACAGACGCGGCAGCAGCACCAACCCCACCGCATGCAGCGCGGTGAGCACGCCGATCCAACGCGACAACGCGAACGCCAGGCACACCGCGGCGGCGAAAATGGCGGCGTGATCCGAGGGCATCGAACTCCACCCCCCCAGCGTCTCCGCCGAGGTGAACGCCGGCAGCGCCAACCCAAGCCCCGCGTCATGCACCGGCCGCAGCCGCGCCGGCAACCCGACCTGCAACACCCGTCCCACGAAAAACGCCACGAAAATCCCGGCCATTCCGCGCAGCACGATCCGCCGATGCGCGCTCAGGGGCGGCCGATGCCAGAGGTGGCTCGGGAAATTCGGACAGAGCGATAGGTGGATTTCCTGCCTGACAGCGGCAATGTTGCCGCGGATCAGG
>CAIYPH010000337.1 GCA_903928045.1 uncultured Rhodospirillales bacterium | reverse complement strand
TCGTGAATTATCCGGGCTAAGTCGGAATTCGGCAGCCTCGCCGTCGCCTTCAACGACATGGCGAGCGCGCTCAACGTGCAGCAGCGCCAGTTGCAGGAGCTGAACAGCTCGCTCGAGGCCCGCGTCGCCGAACGCACCCGCGATCTCACCGAAAGCCGCAACCGGCTCCAGGTGGAAATGGCGGAGCGCGAAAAGTCGGAAACCTCGCTGCGTCAGGCCCAGAAGCTTCAGGCCGTCGGCCAGCTCGCCGGCGGGATCGCACATGATTTCAACAACCTGCTCACCGCCATCGTCGGAGCGCTCGACCTCATGCGCAGCCGCATGCCGGCCGGGCAGGACAACCTTCTTCGCCTCGTCGACAACGCGTTGCAGGCAGCTGAGCGCGGCGGCAAGCTGACCGGCCAGCTCCTCGCCTTCTCCCGCCGTCAGCGACTCCTGCCCTCGCCGACCGATCTCAACCTCGCGATCATCGCGCTCTCCAACCTGCTCGGCAGCACGCTCGGTCGCACCATCCGCATCCAGCATGACCTGGTGCAGGATTTGTGGCCGGCGATGGTTGACCCCGGGCAGATCGAGGCCGCGGTCATCAACCTCGCCATCAACGCCCGTGACGCCATGCCGGAAGGCGGCGTACTGACGATTTCGACCCGCAACGTCACCCAGGATCTGCCGGGCGGCAATCTCGCGCCCGGCGAATATGTCGCTGTCCGCGTCAGCGATACCGGCACCGGCATGGCGCCCGAGGTGCTGGCCCGGGTGTTCGAGCCGTTCTACACCACCAAAGGCCCCGGCCGCGGCTCAGGGCTTGGCCTGTCGCAGGTGCACGGCCTCGCCCAGCAGTCCGGCGGCGATGTGCGCATCGAGAGCCAGCTCGGCCAGGGCACCACCGTCACGCTGCTGCTCCCCCGCGCGACCACCGAGCCCGTTCCCGCGCGCGATCCCATCGAGACCCGCAACGCCCCCCGCCGCCGCGCCCGCATCCTTGTGGTGGACGATGACGACGATGTGCGGGCCATGACCGGCGAAATGCTCACCGAACGCGGCTATTCGGTCGAACTCGTGGCAACCGGCGACGATGCTATCGCCCATATCGCCCGTGATGCCTCCATCGAGCTGGCTTTGGTCGATTACGTCATGCCCGGCATGAACGGCCGCCAGGTGATCGATGAGCTGCTGCGCATCCGCCCGGCGCTGCGCACCCTGCTGATGACCGGCCACGCCGAGCTTGAGGACGAGGAAGAGGTCGCGGCCGAGCTGATGATCCGCAAGCCCTTCAACATCGGCTCGCTCGACGAGCGGATCGACCATCTGCTGACCCGCCCATTGCTGCGTGCCCTGCCGGGCGGTCGCGCCCGGCAGGGCTGACAGCCGGCTCAGCCCGGCGCCGAGCCGCCGCCGCAGACCAGGAGCTGGCCGGAGACGTAGTCGGACTCGGGGATGCAGAAGAGATAGACGGCGCCCGCCGCCTCCTCCGGGGTGCCGCCGCGGCCGAGCGGGATGGTCTGCTCGATGTCCTTCGCGCGGTCAGGGTTGATGCCGACGCGGATCTGGCGGCCCTCGATGTCGATCCGCGCGCCCGAATCGGCGGTGGCCTCGGTGAGGCGGGTGCGGATGAAGCCGAAGGCGACCGCGTTGACGTTCACCTTGTAGCGGCCCCATTCCTTGGCCAGCGTCTTGGTGAGGCCGACGATGCCCATTTTCGCCGCGCTGTAGTTGGATTGGCCGGCATTGCCGCCGGTGCCGGAGACCGAGGAGATGTTGACGACCTTGCGGTGGAAGCCGGTCCCGGCCGCCGCTTCGGCGCGTGAGAGGTCACGAATGCGCGGCTGGGCGGCGCGCAGGATGCGGAAAGGGGCGGTGAGGTGGCAGTCGATGATGGCATACCACTGCTCGTCCTCCATTTTCTGGATCACGTTGTCCCAGGTGTAGCCGGCGTTGTTCACGATGATGTCGACCGACTTGTAAGTGTCCATCGCCTTCTGGACGAACATCTCGCCGAATTCCGGCACCGTGACCGAGCCGGGGAAGGCAACCGCCTCGCCGCCCATCGCCTTGATTTCGGCCACCACCTCGTCCGCCGGGGCGGCATCGAGATCATTGACCACGACATGCGCGCCCTCGGAGGCGAGCTTGAGCGCGATGGAGCGGCCGATGCCGCGGCCACCGCCGGTGACGAGGGCGACGCGGCCCTGAACTTTGCCTTGCATGACTCCGATTTCCTTTCCCTGTGCGACGACTGGCCCGTCGCGGACCAGCTTAGGCTATACTGCGGGCATGGAATGGGAAGAACCCGGCATCATTCTCGACGTTCGCCCCTTCGGCGAAGCGGACGCGCTGGCGACCGTGATGACCGAGGCACATGGCGCGCATCGCGGCCTCGCGCGTGGCGGTCAGTCGCGCAGCCGGGCGGGGCTGTGGCAGCCCGGCAATCTCGTGCAGGCGCGATGGATCGGGCGGTTGAGCGATAATCTCGGCAGCTTCGCGGCCGAGATGGTGCATCCCGCCGCCGCCATCGCGCTGGATGATCCGCTGCTGCTGGCCATGCTGCGGGCGGCCTGCGCGGTGGCGGAAGGGGCGCTGCCGGAGCGCGAGCCGCATCCGCGCATTTTCGCCGGGCTGCTGAACCTGCTGGCACGGCTGGCGCTCGGGCCCTCTTTGCTGGCCGAGCAGATCGGCTGGGAGCGCGTGCTGCTCGCCGATCTCGGCTATGGTCTCGATCTCGCCACCTGCGCGGTGACCGGGGCCACCGAGGAGCTCGCCTTCGTCTCCCCCAAATCCGGCCGCGCGGTGAGCCTGGCGGCGGCGGGGATATGGAAGGAGCGGCTGCTGCCTTTGCCGGCATTCCTGCTCGGAGATCCGGCGCCACCCGGCCCGGCGGATTGGCGCGATGGGCTGCGGCTCACCGGGCATTTCCTCGGCCGCGACGTGTTTGGCCTGCAGCACAAACAATTGCCGCAGTCACGCCTCGCGCTATACGACCGCGTCGCGGCGCTCGCCGCGGATTTGGAGACTGATCCCAATGTCTGACGACTTGATCGGCAAGGTCGAGGATACCCGCCTGGCCGACGCGCTCGGCGAGCGCTACCTCGCCTATGCGCTGTCCACCATCATGTCACGCTCGCTGCCCGATGTGCGCGACGGGTTGAAGCCGGTGCACCGGCGACTGATTTACGCGATGCACCAACTGCGGCTCGACCCGGCATCGGGCTTCAAGAAATGCGCCCGCATCGTCGGCGACGTGATGGGCAAGTATCACCCGCATGGTGACGCCTCGATCTATGACGCGATGGTGCGCCTCGCCCAGGAATTCGCCGCCCGCTATCCGCTGGTCGATGGCCAGGGGAATTTCGGCAATATCGACGGCGATAACGCCGCGGCGATGCGCTACACCGAGGCGCGGCTGACCGAGATCGCCACCACGCTGCTCGCCGGCATCGACGATGACGCGGTGGATTTCCGCCCGACCTATGACGGCGAGGAGAGCGAGCCG
>CAIYPH010000336.1 GCA_903928045.1 uncultured Rhodospirillales bacterium | reverse complement strand
CGATCCCGCGGTGGATGCGCTGGAGCGGGAGGTGGAGCAGTTCGTCTTCCGCCTGCTCGCGCTGCGCCAGCCGATGGCGCAGGATTTGCGGCTGATTTTCGCCAGCCTCAAGATCACCGGCGATTTCGAGCGCATCGGCGACTACGCGGCGAACGTCGCCAAGCGCAGCCTGGTGCTGCGGCAGTTCGCGCTGCCCTTCAAGCTCTCCGGCCTCGCCCACATGTCCCGCCTGGTGCAGGAGAACCTCAAGCTCATCGTCGATGCGGTCGGCGAGAACAACGCCGAGAAGGCGCTGCAGGTCTGGCGCTCGGATGCCGCGATCGACGAAATCTATGACGCGCTGTTCCGCGAGCTCATCACCTACATGATGGAAGACCCGCGCAACATCACGCCCTGCACCCATTTGCTGTTCATCGCCAAGAACCTCGAACGCATCGGCGACCACGCCACCAACATCGCCGAACTCGTCCATTACGCCGAACTCGGCGTGCCGCTGTCCGATGCGCGGCCGAAGGGCGATTCGTCGCCCTCCGCCGTTGTCCGCCCGGCGCGCGAGCAATAGGAGCCGCCACATGCCCGATGGGTCCACCGCCGGCCGCCCCAGCGTCCTCGTCGTCGAGGACGAGGCGGCAATCGCCACGCTGCTGCGCTACAACCTGGAAAAGCAGGGCTTCCACGTCGAGGAAGCCGGCGATGGCCAGGAGGCACTGAACCTCATCGCCGAGACCACGCCCGATCTCGTGCTGCTCGACTGGATGCTGCCCACCCTCTCCGGCATCGAGGTCTGCCGCCAGATCCGCCGCCGCCACGAGACGCGCAACCTGCCCGTCATCATGGTCACCGCCCGCACCGAGGACCAGGATGCCGTGCGCGGCCTCAACACCGGCGCCGATGACTACATCACCAAGCCCTTCAACATGGAGGCGCTGATCGCCCGCATGCGCGCGCTGCTGCGCCGCACCGGGGCGATGCCGGCCAAGGGCGCGCTCGAATTCCACGACCTCAGCAAGGATCTCGGCACCCACCGCGTGCAGCGCGGCGGACGGCCGGTGCATCTCGGGCCGACCGAATACCGCCTGCTCGAATTCTTCATGCGCCACCCCCGCCGGGTCTTCACCCGCGAGGAACTGCTCGACGGCGTCTGGGGGCGGGACATCCATGTCGAGCCCCGCACGGTTGACGTCCACATCCGCCGCCTGCGCAAAACCATCAACGGCGAAGGGGAGCTGGACGTGGTGCGCACTGTGCGCGCGGCGGGGTATGCGTTGGATACGGAGCCGGTTTAGGGAAGCAAGCGCTTCTTTTTTGAAAAAAAGAAGCAAAAAACTTTTACTCCACTGGCGTGTACCGCTCCGACCTATCCGCGAGGTGTACGCCAACGGCATGGCTGGAACAGAAAGTTTTTTTGGTTCTTTTTGTTCACAAAAAGAACACGCTATGCCTTCCTGAACCACACCCCCCGCGCAATCGCCCCCGCCACCACCACCCCGTAAACCACCAGCGCGACCGAGAGCGTGGCGAACACCGCGCTCAGCGACCCCGTCAGCGCATAGGCCGCCCAACCGCCGGCCACCGCGATGAACAGCCGCAGCATCCCCCCCGCCAGCGGCCAGAACAGTCGCCCGGCGCCCTGCGAGGCGAAGTAGAGCGACAGCCCGAGCCCGAAGAACCCGTAGGTGGGGCCGACCAAGCGCAGATAAATGGTGCCGGTCGCCAGCATCGCCGGGTCATGCCCGAACAGCGTCAGCCAGGCCGTGGGGAAAGCGGCGGCGGTGAGGCCGATGATTTCGCTGAGCAGGAAGGCGATGCCGCCGCCGGTGAGTGCGATGCGCAGCGCCCGCGCGTTCTGCCCGGCCCCGATATTGGTGCCGACGAGTGCCACCATCGGCGCGCCGAGGCCGAACACCAGGGGGATCAGCAGATATTCCAGCCGGCTGCCGGTGCCGTAGCCGGCCACCCCGTCCGGCCCCGCGGCATGGCCCACCAGCGCGGTGGTGAGCGCCACCGTCAGCGTGGTCTGCAAGGTGCTGATGGCGCCAACCGCGCCGACGCGCAGGATATCGAAGAAGAACTCCCAGCGCAGCCGCGCCGCCTTGAGCCGCACGATGCTGCGCCCGGCGAGGATGTAGAGCCCGAGCAACAGCGCCGTCAGCCCCGTCGTCAGCACCACCGCGACCCCGCCGCCGGCGATGCCGAGGCCGGGGACCGGCCCCAGCCCGAAAATCAGCAACGGCGAGAGCGGCACCAGCAGCGCCACGCTGACGCAGATCGCCAGCGAGGGCACCAGCATGTTGCCGGTGCCGCGGATCACGCTGGCGAAGGCGTTCAGCAGCCAGGTCAGCGGCACGCCGGCGAAGATGATGTTCGAGTAGATCAACGCCGCCGCGAGGGAGCCGCCGCTGCCGCCGAGCGCGCGGTAGAGCGGCGCGCCGAAAATAAGGAAAATCGCGCCCGAGAGCACGCCGAGCGCGACATTGATGACGATGGCATGCATCACCAGCGCATTGGCATCGTCGCGCCGCCCGCCGCCCAGCGCGCGGGCCACGGCCGAGGAAATCCCGCCGCCGATGGCGCCGCCCGACAGCATCTGCATCAGCATGAAGCCGGGGAAGACCAGCGCCATGCCCGTCAGCGCATCGGTGCCGAGCCGCGCCACCCAGTAGGTCTCGATCAGGCCGGTGGCGGATTGCGCGAGCATCACCACCACGTTCGGCCAGGCCATGCGCAGCAGCGTCGGCACGATGG
>CAIYPH010000335.1 GCA_903928045.1 uncultured Rhodospirillales bacterium | reverse complement strand
CTCGTGCTGTGGCCCACCGTCCCGACGCCGCATATCCTGCTCTGGCTGCTCTTCATGCTCGCCGTCGGCGTCATCCGCCTGCGCGCCTCCGCCCGCGTCACCACCGCCGCCGCCTCCGCCGACCTCATGACCCTCGATCGCCAGACCGTCCTGATGGTCCACCTCTCCGCCATCAACGGTCTCGTCTGGGGTGTCCTCGGGAGCATCCTCGTCCCGCTCGGCGAGGTCGAACTGCGCGCCTTCACCGCCGTCATCGTCGTCGGCATGGCCGCCGGCGCCGTGGTCTCCCATGCCGCCCTCCCCGCCGCCGGCCGCCGCTTCGTCATCGCAGCCCTCCTCCCCGGCGCAATCTCCTACCTCGCCGGCCCGCTCACCCGCACCAACGTCGCCCTCGCCGTGCTCAGCCTGGTCTACACCGGCGCCCTGTTCGCCTTCCTCCGCGGAACCGCCGCCGCCTTGGTCGAAGCCGTCAGCGCCCGCCTCAACAACGAGCACCTGGTCGCCGAAATCGCCGACAGCAACGCCCGCCTCACCGCCGCCATCGCCGCCGCCGAAGCCGCCAGCGAAGCCAAATCCGCCTTCCTCGCCACCATGAGCCACGAAATCCGCACCCCCCTCAACGGTGTGCTCGGAATCGCCGGAACCCTGCTCGACACCCCGCTGACCCCCGATCAGGCCGAAGCCGTCACCGCCATCCGCAGTTCCGGCGATACCCTGCTGCGCCTCCTCAACGACATCCTCGATTTCTCCCGCCTCGATGCCGGCCGCATGCAGCTCGAGGAAATCCCCTTCGCCCCCGCCCTCCTCACCGAGGACACCACCAGCCTGCTCTCCGCCCAGGCCGCCGCCAAAGGCCTGACACTCAAGGTGATCACCGACCCCGACCTCCCCGCCGCCGTGCTGGGGGATCCCGGGAGGGTCCGCCAGGTGCTGCTCAACCTCATCTCCAACGCGGTAAAATTCACCGAACACGGTGGCGTGACGGTCCGGGTCGAACGCCGCCCCGACGCCCAGGGCCTCGCCGTCCTCCGCTGGACCGTCGAGGACACCGGAATCGGCATCCACGAGGACCGCGTCGCCCATTTGTTCACCGAATTCACCCAGGCCGACGCCTCGATATCCCGCCGCTTCGGCGGTACCGGCCTCGGCCTCGCCATCAGCCGCAAGCTGGTCGAGGAAATGGGCGGTGCCATCGCGGTGCGCTCGCGCCTTGGCCAAGGTACCGAGTTCGTCATCACCCTCCGCCTCGCCGTCACCACCCCGGTGGCCGCGCCCGCCGATCCCACATCGGATGCCTCGCAGGACCTCACCCGCCTGCTCACCGCCCTCGGCCGCCCCGCCCGCGTGCTGTTCGCCGAGGACAACGCCACCAACCGCTTCGTCGCGCTGCGCATGCTCCGCGGCTTCAACCTGCAGATCGACGCCGTCGGTAACGGGCTCGAGGCCGTGCAGGCCGCCACCGCCCTGCCCTATGACGTGATCTGCATGGATCTGCGGATGCCCGAGATGGACGGGCTCACCGCCACCCGCGAAATCCGCCGCCGCGGTGGCGCACTCGCGACGATCCCCATCGTCGCCCTCACCGCCAACGTGCTGCCCGAGGATGTCACCGCCTGCTACGAGGCGGGGATGACCGGCTTCGTCCCCAAGCCGATCTCACGTGAAATCCTGGTCGGCGCCCTCGCCGCCAGCCTGGGCGGTGGCCAGATCGGCATCGCCAACCGCAACGCCGACCCTTCCGTGATCGATGAGGAGGCCCTCGCTCAGCTCCGGAGCGATATCGGCGCCGAGACGGTGACCAGGCTCCTCGGCCGCTTCGCCGACGAAACCCGCGCCCGACTCGCCCGCATCGCAGACCCAACGCTGAGCCAGTCCGCCCTGGCCGATGAGCTGCACGCCTTGAAGGGGGTCGCCGGGACCGTCTGCGCCGCCCAGCTCTCCGCCCGCGCCGATGCCCTGCAGCACATGGTCCAACGCGGCGTGGCGCTCACCGCCGATGATCACACCGAGCTGGAATCCGCCTTCACCGCGTGGAGCGCCGCGATCGCCGGCCGGCAGGAGGCCTGAGCGGGACGCTCAGTGCGTCCAGTTCTCCGGCCGGTCATTTCGGAAATTATCCGCATAGGCCTTGGGCTTGATCCGCCTGATCTGCGGGAGCTCCACCGCATAGGGCACCTCGTTGCGCTCGGCATAGGCCACCGCCTCCGCCTCGCTGTCGAACTTCAGCCGCACCTGCGCCTGGGTGTCGTTGCTGCCGATCCAGCCCATCAGCGGGTCGGGCTTGCGGGGAGCGGATTGCTCGAATTCCAGGATCCACTCATGCGTGCCGGCCTGGCCGGACTGCATGGCGTTCTTCGGTTGCTGAAAAATCCGCGCTTTCGCTGCCATCGCTCTCAATCCCTTGACATGGTCGGGGCGGCCGGACTCGAACCGGCGGCCTCGTGTACCCAAAACACGCGCGCTACCAGGCTGCGCCACGCCCCGAACCCGCGGGAACCTATGGGCGCGCGCCCGCTAAAGCAAGCGCTACGGTGCATTGCCGAAAATACGCTGCAACACCTTGTCGCCGACGCGGATATCCAGCCGCTCCGCCGTACCCGCCGCCAGCTCCAAAGTGCCGCGCACCGGCCCTCGGCTGTCGATCGTCGCCAGCGATTGCGGGACCGTGCGTTCGGCGATGCTGCGGATGGTGCCGTCCTCGTTGATGAACAGCATGTCGAGACTCGAGATCGTATTGCGCATCCACATCATCGAGGCCCGGGGTACGCCCCAGTCGAACAGCATGCCGCCATCGGCCGGCACGCTGGGGCGGAACATCAGCCCGGTGGTCTGCTGGTCCGGCGTGATCGCCATCTCCACCATGAAATCATGCCGCTTGTCGCCGCGGGTGACGATGACGAGTTTTTCCTTCGGCAATTCCGGCTGCGGCCCGGTTTGGGCCCGGGCGGCGGTGGCGAACAGCACGAGAGAGGCGATGAGGGAGCGGCGGGGGATCATGCGGATACCAGGTCCTTCCGGGCCGAGGCGGCGAGGTCGCGGATGATATCACGAATCGGCCCGGTGCGAGGAGGGTCCACCAGCGTGGTGAACCAGTGCTCCGGCGGATTGCGCCCGGCCGCGCGATGATAGGGCACGCCGCGCAGCACAGCCTCGGCCGTCGGCGGGAGGCGATCGGGGATAGCGATGTCGTTCAACCCCGCCCAGATACCGGCCCAGCAACGCCCGGTGGTGAAGGGGTTGTAGCCCCCGCCCCCCGTGACCACCAGGCGGGGCGCGAGGTCCCGCAGGGCGGATGCGATTCCGCGATGGACGTTGTTGGAGAGCGACAGCTTCGCCAGCGGATCCTCCTCCAGCCCATCGGCGCCGGCCTGCAGCATGATCGCCTCCGTCCGCCGGGCCCGGATCAGCGGGAGGATCGCATGCACCATCAAGTGCCGCATCTCGCTGTCGTTGAACCCCGCGGGAACCGGAAAATTCCGCGCCGCGCCGCCGGCCCTGTCGTCGGCCGCGCCGGTGAAGGGCCAGCGCTTTTCCTCGTGGATGGAGATGGTCAGCACTCGGCCGTCGTCATGGAAGGCGTCCTGCACCCCGTCGCCGTGATGGGCGTCGATGTCGAGGTAGACGATGTTGGTGAGGCCCTGGTCGAGCCATTCCATGATACCGAGCACGGAGTCGTTGAGGTAGCAGAAGCCGCTGGCCCGATCGCGCCGCCCATGATGGGTGCCCCCGCCGGGGACGTGCACGATGCCGCCCTCGGCCACCAGCCGCGCCGCCAGCATCACCCCGCCGGCGGAGGTGGCGGGGCGGCTGAACACTTCGCGATAGACCGGGTTGCCGTCGGCGCCGATGCGGTACCGCGCCCGTTCCTCCGCGCTCACCGCCTGCGCCGCCTCCGCCCGGCGGAGGGCCGCGATGTAGTCGGGGTCATGGAAGCGGGTCAGCGCCTCGATGCTGGCCATCGGTGCGTCGTGGTAGCGCGCCGGGTCGAGCCAGCCCATGGCGCGGATCAGGTCGGTGCAGACCGAGACGCGGGGAACCGCCAGCGGGTGTTTCGGGCCGTAGCTGGAGCGGCGGTAGATCTCCGAGCCGATGTAGCGCGGGGAGCCCACCGCTACTCGAAGATCTTCACGTACTCGTAGTCGCCGGGCTTGCCGTCGATCCCGGTCTTGGGCGGCGCGATCCAGGAGGCGTATTCCCCCACCTTGTGCACCGGCTGCATCAGCGCGGCGATGAAGGCGGCATCGGCCGCGGTGGGCAGGAACTCGTCCCGCCGTGCCGCCCACTCTTCCGCCGTGAGGATATTGCCGGCGGGATCGGTCTCGATCCCCGCGAATTCGCCGATGTGCCGGTTATGCGCCTGGTGCGGCAGGCTAAGGCGGACATCGAGTCCGGCCCGCTCGATCACCTTGTTCCAGCGGCCGACGCCGCCAATCGTGTCCGAGATGAAGTCATCGCGCAGCCGCATGTTAAGCGCCGAGAGCGCCGGCACCTGCTGCTCGACAATCTGCCCGTCGATGCAGCGCAGCACCGGATAGGTCGCGTCCAGCAACTGATGGTCGTCGGTCAGCTTGTCCTCGCGATAGCGGCCCTTAATGCCGGAATTGAATGCGTTGGCGGCAGTGGTGGAGATCTCATTGCCGAACAAATCGAGCGTCAGCGAATAGTGCAGGTTGATCTTGCGCTGGATCAGCGGGAGATCGATCGCGCCCAGCGCCCGCACCGCCGCGGGGTCGCTCACCCCATGCGTCCGCATCACCTCGCAGGTCTTCTCCACGATGCGCGCCACCCCGGTTTCGCCCACGAACATGTGGTGGGCCTCCTCGGTCAGCATGAAGCGGCAAGTGCGCGACAGCGGATCGAAGGCCGACTGCGCCAGCGCCGCGAGCTGCATCTTGCCGTCGCGGTCGGTGAAGGTGGTGAACATGAAGAAGGACAGCCAATCCGGCGTGCGCTCATTGAAGGCGCCGAGCATGCGCGGATTATCCTGGTGGCCGGAGCGGCGATGCAGCAGCTCCTCCGCCTCCTCGCGCCCCTGGGTGCCGAAGTATTTTTGCAGCAGATACACCATCGCCCAGAGATGGCGGCCCTCCTCGACATTGACCTGGAAGAGGTTGCGCAGGTCATAGAGCGAGGGGGCGGTGGCGCCGAGATGGCGCTGCTGCTCGACCGAGGCCGGCTCGGTATCCCCCTGGATGACGATGAGGCGGCGTAGCATGGCGCGGTATTCGCCGGGCACCTCCTGCCAGGCCGGCTCGCCCTTGTGCTTGCCGAACGGGATGGTGCGGCCGGGCACCGCGGGGGCCAGCAGCACACCCCATTTATAGTCCGGCATTTTCACGAAGCCGAACTTGGCCCAGCCCTGCGGATCGACGCTGACGGCGGTGCGCAGATAGACCAGCGCATCCTGGAACCCCTCGGGCCCCATGTCCTTCCACCACTCGATATAGCCGGGGTGCCAAGTCTCCAGCGCCTTCTTCAGGCGGGGATCATCGGCGAGGCCGACGTTGTTGGGGATGAGACCGTCGTAATCGACGCTGATGCCGTCGGGCATGGGGGGCTCCTCGGTTACGAAGGGAGGAAGCGTGTTCTTTTTGTGAACAAAAAGAACCAAAAAAACTTTTCATTCCGGTGGGG
>CAIYPH010000334.1 GCA_903928045.1 uncultured Rhodospirillales bacterium | reverse complement strand
GCACGATCCGCCGATGCGCGCTCAGGGGCGGCCGATGCCAGAACCACACGGCAATCGCCACGAATGGCGCCATCTTGATCAGATCCGCCCCGGTGAGCAGCACAACGACATGGTTGAACACGCCATTCCGCGCGGCATACCCATTCAGCGCGTGCGCCGCCCAGGCATCAAACCCTGTGATCGGATCGAGAATCGACATCGCCGCCGCCCGCATCCCCCGTGCCAAACCGCACGGGACCGCGTTCAGCCGCGCGATGCAACCCCTCTCACGCCCGCGGCCAGCGCGGATCGAGAAACGTCTGGAACTCCAGCTTGTAGCCGTTCGGGTCCCGCGAGAAGAACGCATACACGTTGAACGCCTCGCTCCGCGCCGGCGCCCCGTCCAGCGGCGCCCCCCGCTCCGCCAGCCGCGCGTACCACCCATCCACGTCATCGGTCACGAAGGTGATCACCACCCCCTTCGGCTCCACATACCGCCCCGGCCGCACCCGGCACACCCCGAGAAACCCCGTCCCGCCCATCGCGAAAATCCGGCACGCCCCCTGGTCGAACACCATCTCAAGCCCCAGCGTCTCGCCATAGAACGCGGCCGTCCCCGCCAGATCCTCGGTATAAACCCAGGTGACGGACTGCCCGAGATGTGGCCGCCCGCTCACTCCGCGGGCTCCGCCGGCTCCGGCGCGCGCTTTTCGTGCCTGATCTTCTCCATCGCCTGCTGCACGTGCCGCGAAAACACGAACTCCGCCGGCCGCTGCCGCTCCAGCGAAATATCCGGCGCCATCGCCCCCGTCGTCTTCGGCCCCCGCAGCGCCACCGCGGCGGCCTTCAGCGGATGCTTCACGCTATCCATCACCGCCGTCGCCTCATACCCCGAATGCACCATGCAATCGGCGCATTTCTCGTAATTCCCCGTCCCGTAGGCGTCCCAGTCCGTCGTCTCCATCAGCTCCTTGAACGTCTTCGCATACCCCTCGCCCAGCAGGTAGCAAGGCCGCTGCCAGCCGAAATACGTCCGCGTCGGGTTGCCCCACGGCGTGCAATGATACGTCTGGTTGCCCGCCAGGAAGTCCAGGAACAGGTCGGACTGGTTGAACTCCCACTTCTTCTTCCCCGGCTTGCGCCGCGAGAAAATCGAGCGGAACAAATCCTTCGTCGCCCGCCGGTTCAGGAAATGCTGCTGATCCGGCGCCCGCTCATACGCATACCCTGGCGACACCGAAATCCCGTCGATCCCCATCTCCATCACGTCGTCGAAAAACCGCGCCATCCGCTCCGGATCGGCGTTGTTGAACAACGTCGCATTGATGATCGTGCGAAACCCCGCCGCCTTCGCCTTGGCGATCGCCGACACGCACCGGTCATACACCCCGTCCTGGCACACCGACTTGTCATGATCCTCCCGGTTGCCATCCAGATGCACCGACCACGAGAAGAACTTGTTCGGCTTGAACAACTCCATCTTCTTCTCAAGCAGCAGCGCATTCGTGCACACGATCACGTATTTCTTCCGCGCGATGCACTGCCGCACCACCTCGTCGATCTCCTTGTGCAGCAGCGGCTCTCCCCCGGCGATCACCACCACCGGCGCGCCGCACTCGTCCACCGCCTCCATGCACTCCGCCACCGACAGCCGCTGGTTCAAAATCTCCGCGGGATAATCGATCTTCCCACACCCCGCGCACGCCAGATTGCAGCGAAACAACGGCTCCAGCATCAGCACCAACGGATACCGCTTGCGGCCGATCAAGTGCTGCTTGACGACGTACGCGCCGACACGCAAAGCCTGGTGCAGGGGAATGGACATGGAGCCCTCGAAATGCGAATGAGACGTCGCGTTTCTATTCATCCCGCACTGCAGCGTCAAGCCATCGGGCAGCACCAACCCACATGTCAGCCACCACCGCCCCCCCTCCCCGGCGAACCCCCGTGCAGAACCGCAGCCAGGAAACCGTCCAGAAAGTCCTGGCCGCCAGCTCCGCCCGCCTCGCCGCCGGCGAACCCGTCGACCACCTCACCACCGCCGCCATCGCCGCCGCCGCCGGCGTCTCCGTCG
>CAIYPH010000333.1 GCA_903928045.1 uncultured Rhodospirillales bacterium | reverse complement strand
TCCCACGCAAGTGGGATATCGGCAACATTTTTAAATTCATGATCTTCATCGGGCCGATCAGCTCGATCTTCGACTATGCGACCTTTGGCCTGATGCTTTTCGTGTTTGGCGCCTGGAGCGATCCCGGTCTGTTTCAGGCCGGCTGGTTCGTTGAGTCGCTGATGACGCAGACGCTCATCATCCACATCATCCGCACGGCGCGCATCCCGTTCCTGCAAAGCCACGCGAGCATGCCGTTGATTGCCACGACCATCATTATCTGTGCCATCGGCGCTGCCATCCCGTACACCGGCTTGGGTACCACGCTTGGGTTCCAGCCGCTGCCTTGGTTGTACTGGCCGTTCCTGATCGCGATGATGATCGCCTATGCGGCGCTGACCCACACCGTGAAGTCGTGGTTCGTGCGCCGCTGGGGGATGTGACGCCCTCTCGGGTCAGGAGATGAGCCCGACCCCGCGGAGAATGGCTTCAACCCGGGCCGATTCCTCGGCGTTGAGGCTGCGTTGCGGCCGGGCCATGATGTTCGTCTGAATGATCCCCATCGCCCGCATGGAGGTCTTGAAGCCGCCGACGCCGGAGGCGCCCGCGCTGGTGCGGGGCGTGCCGCACCAGACGATTTCGAACAGGCGGCAGAGGCGTTCCTGTTCGGCCTTGGCAGCGGCCCAGTCGCCGCGGCGGGCGGCGTCGTAGAGGCGGACATAGCCGGCGGGGTCGACGTTGCCGAGGCCGGGGACGGCGCCGTGGGCACCGGCGAGGAGGATGCCGTCGACGCCGAGTTCGCCGCCGGTCATGCAGAAGAAGTCCGGCCGGTCCGCCATGTCGGCCATGACGTAGCGGAATCCGCCGTCATCGCCGCTGGAGTCCTTCAGGCCGACCACGGTGCCTTCGCGGCCGAGGGTGACGACGGTGTTGCGTTCGAGCTTGATGTGCACGCAGACCGGCAGGTCATAGGCGATCACCGGAACGCCGGCGCCGTCGCGCACGTAGCGGAAATGGTCGATCGTCTCGACCTGGTTGGTACGAGTGTAGAAGGGGGCGGTGACCACCACGCCATCCACACCGATGGCGGCGGCGGATCTGGCGTGGCCGATCACGCGGTCGGTCGTGGGGTCCACCACGCCGGCCAGCACGGGCACGCGGCCATTGGTGATTTTCACCGCGTGTTCAAGGATCTGGCGGCGGGTTGCCTCGTCATGGAACACCACCTCGCTGGTGGAGCCGAGGAAAAACAGGCCGTGTACGCCGCCGGCGAGGAGGTGCTCGATCACCCGGGTGAAGGAGGGGTAGTCGACGGTGTAGTCGGTGTTCATCGGTGTCACCACGGGGGGGACGATCCCCTTGAGGCCGGCGATGTCTTTGGGCACGGAGCGTTCCTTTTCCCGGCGCCGGGCGCCTCCATGGCTTGCCCGCGCGCAATTGAAGGGCGAGGGTAGGGGATAACGCCGCGCCGTCAATTCCACCGAATGAAGAGAGATATGCCGCACCCGACGATCGAGCGAATGCGCCATGGAATCATCGTCTCCTGCCAGCCGGTGCCGGATGGCCCGACTGACAGTGTCCCCTTCGTGGTGGGGTTCGCGCTGGCGGCGCGGGATGGCGGGGCGAAGGGGCTGCGCATCGAGGGGGCCGCCAATGTGGCCGCAGTGTGTGCGGCGTGTGATTTGCCGGTGATCGCGTTGCTGAAGCGGGATTTCGACGATTATCCCGTGCGCATCACCGCGCTGCTGGAGGATGTGGCGGCGCTGGCTGATGCCGGTGCGCCGATCATCGCGGTGGATGCGACGCGGCGGCAGCGGCCGGTGCCGGTGGTGGATTTGATCGCTGCGATCCATGCGCGCGGGCGTCTGGCGATGGCGGATTGCGCGGATATCGGGGATGCCGTCGCGGCACAGGCAGCGGGGGCGGATATCATCGGCACCACGATGTCCGGTTACACCGGCGGGAAGGTGCCACGCGGGCCGGATCTCGCCTTCGTGCGCGCGGCGGCGGCCCTCGGGCTGCCGGTGTTCGCGGAGGGGCGGTTCAACACGCCGGATTTGGCGGGCGAGGCGGCGCGGGCGGGGGCGTTTGCGGTGGTGGCGGGCTCCGCGATCACCCGGCCGGAGAACATCACCACCTGGTATGCGAACGCGATCGCCGCCGTTGCGGATGCGCGGCCGGTGCTGGCGCTGGATATCGGCGGCACCAAATCGAGCGCCGCGTTGGTGGTGCGGGGGCGGATTGGCCAGCGGATCGTGTTGCCTACGCCGCGTTCGGCCGGGCCGGCGGTGTGGCTGGCGGAACTGGCGGCGGCCACGCGCGGCTGGGGTTTCACCGGCGTTGCGGCCGCTGTGAGCGGCGTGGTGCGGGACGGGGCGTGGTCGGCGGTCAATCCGGCAACACTGCCGGTGCCGGAGGGGTTCCCGCTGGAAGCGGAATTGCGCGAGCGATTTGGCGTGGCGGCCAGCGCGGTGAATGACGCGCAGGCGGCGGCCTGGGGGGAGTATCGCTTCGGCGCCGGGGCGGGGCGTGACATGGCGTTTGTCACCGTCTCCAGCGGCGTCGGCGGCGGGCTGGTGCTGGGCGGGCGGTTGCTGCGTGGCCGGCATGGGCTGGGCGGGCATATCGGGCAGATCCCTTTCCCCGGCGCGCGGCTGGAGGATGATGCCTCCGGCTTCGGCATCGCGCGCAATGCCGGGGCGGCGGATGCGGCGGCGGCCTTGGCGCAGGGCGGAGCGGCGGTGGAGGCGGGCATCGCGGCGCTGGCGCGTGGCCTGGTGACGCTGCAGGCGATCGCCGACCCCGAGGTGATCGTGGTGGGTGGCGGCTTCGGGCTCGCTGAGGGCGTGCTGGAGCGGCTGCGCGCGGCGGTGCAGGACCATCCCGCCGCCCTGCGGCCGAACCTGGTGCCGGCCGCGCTCGGCGCCGATGCTGGGTTGATTGGTGTGGCGGATTTGCACGGGATGGCTGCGTGAGCGACCAGCCGCCAGACGGGCTGCCACAGCCGCGCCAGTTCTGGGCGGTGTTCGCCACCGGGCTCGGCCTCATCATGGCGGTTCTGACCGGTACCATCGCCAATATCGCGCTGCCGACCATCGCGCGGGACTTCGCGATTTCGCCCTCCTCGGCGATCTGGGTGGTCAACGCCTACCAGCTTTCGGTGACGATGACGCTGCTGCCGCTGGCGGCGCTGGGTGAGATTTTCGGCTTCCGGCGGGTCTATCTGATCGGGCTGGTGATTTTCACCGTTGCCTCGCTGGCCTGTGCGCTGGCTGACAACCTGCCGCTGTTGATCGCTGCGCGCGTCGCCCAGGGCATCGGCGCTTCCGGAGTGATGAGCGTGAATTCGGCGCTGCTCCGCTATATCTATCCGCGCCGCACCCTCGGCCGCGGCTTCGGCTATAACGCGATGATCGGCTCCACCACCGGGGCGCTCGGGCCTTCGGTGGCCTCGGCGGTGCTGTCGGTGGCGCCGTGGCAATGGCTGTTCGCCCTCAACATCCCCTTCGGCATCGCCGGGCTGGTGCTCGGCCTGAAGATGCTGCCGGACAGTCCGCGCGCCGGGCACAAGTTCGATTTGTTGAGCGCGGTGCTGAACGCGGTGGCCTTTGGCGGCTTTATCCTCGCCATCGACGGCGCCGGGGAAGCGGAGGAGCGGCGCTTTGCGCTGGGCATGTTTA
>CAIYPH010000332.1 GCA_903928045.1 uncultured Rhodospirillales bacterium | reverse complement strand
GTCGCCGAATCCGGCATCGTGTACCACGTCACCCGCTCGAAATGCGCAACCTTCCCCCCCGCCGTCCGCTCCGCCGCCTCCCCCCGCGGCACATACCTGTCGAACCGCGCATACGCCGCCCGACTCCCCGCGTTGAACTCGTCCGGCAAAAACCGATACGGCCCGCTCCCCGTCGCGTCCGTCACCGCCTTGTAAGGGTCCGTATTCGCCAGCCGCTCCGGCATCACGAAACACGCCAACGCCCCCACCCGAGACAGCGCCACCAGCAAATGCGGAAACGCCCGCTTCAGCCTGAACCGAAACGTCCGGTCATCCGGCGCATCAATCCCCTCCAACACCTCCGCCACCAACTGCCCGAACGAATCCCGCTTCGCCCACCGCTTGATCGAAGCCACCGCATCCCGCGCCAGCACCGGTGACCCGTCGTGGAACCACAGCCCCTCCCGCAACGTGAACCGCCACTCCCGCCCATCGTCCGAAACCGTGTGCCCCGCCACCATCTGCGGCCGCGGCGTCAAATCCTGCCCAATGCCATACAGCGTGTCATACACATGATACGCATGGTTCAGCGTGACGAGCGACGCCGTCCATATCGGGTCCAACACCGTCAGCCCCACCGCACTGATAAACCGCAACTCCCTGGGGTCCCGCCGCTGCGCCCGCGCCACCCCCGCCACCGGCGCAACCGCCGCCCCCGCAAGCACCGCCCGGCGATTCAATGTCGTCATCCCGTCCTCCATGCCGGCAACCTCTCCGGGCCACCTTTCGCGCCAGCATGCACCGGCCGGAGGATCGCCGGCAATCAGTGTAAGCCGCAGGGCAAGCACTTCTTTTTGTGTACAAAAAGAAGCAAAAAAACTTTTCATTCCCCCGCGCGGCTGGATCACCAGCCCTCAGCCGCAATCCCGCCATCCCGCATGCATCAACGACAATATGTATCGTATTCACACCAACCGTAGGGCGGAAAAGCGAAGCGCATTCCGCCACCGCCACTCTCCGCCCAACAACCGGTGACGATGACCGAATCCACACCCCCCTTGCCCAACACCCCCGTAACGGCCCACCCTCCCGCCATGACCGCCATCCCAACCCCGATTGAAGCCTTCATCGCCCGCTGGCAAGGCCGCGAAGGCGGCCAGGAGCGCGCCAACTTCCCCCTGTTCATCGTCGAACTCTGCGCCGCCCTCGCCCTCCCCACCCCCGAGCCCGCCGCCGCCACCACCGCCCTCAACGACTACGTCTTCGAACGCCGCGTCGATGAAAACACCCCCGGCGGCACCACCACACCCCGCCGGATTGACCTCTACAAACGCGACTGCTTCATCCTCGAAGCCAAGCAATCCCGCCTCCCCGGCGAGGCCAAGGCCGAACCCTTCCAACCCACCCTCCCCGCCATCGCCGAACCCACGCCCCGGCAAGGCCGCCGCACCGCCGCCCGCGCGTGGGACGTGCTGATGTTCAACGCCCGCCGACAGGCCGAATCCTACGCCCACGCCCTCCCGCCGGACCACGCCAACCCGCCCTTCATCCTCGTCCTCGATGTCGGCCACGTCCTCGAAATCTACGCCGACTTCTCGGGCCAGGGCCGCAACTACACCCAGCACCCCGCCCGCCAATCCTTCCGCGTCTACCTCGAAGACCTCGCCAAACCCGAGGTGCAAACCCTCCTCCGCGCCATCTGGACCGACCCGCAATCCGAAAACCCCGCCCGTCGCTCCGCCCCCGTCACCCGTGACATCGCCCAGCGCCTCGCCGCCGTCTCCAAATCCCTCGAAGCCGACGGGCATGACGCGGAAACCGCCGCCCTGTTCCTCATGCGCTGCCTCTTCACCATGTTCGCCGAGGATGTCGGCCTCCTCCCCGAAAAATCCTTCAAGGACCTTCTGCAACGCTGCGAAGCCAAACCCGACAACTTCCCCCGCCTCGTCAGCCGCCTCTGGGAAGCCATGGATACCGGCAGCTTCTCCGAAACCCTCGAAACCCAACTCCGCCGCTTCAACGGCGACTTCTTCAAGAACCGCAATGTCCTGCCCCTCCGTCGCGAGGAAATCGGCGAACTCCGCCGCGCCGCCGAACATGATTGGCGGCAGGTCGATCCCTCCATTTTCGGCACCCTCCTCGAACAGGCGCTCGACCCCACCGAGCGCCGCCGCCTCGGCGCCCACTACACCCCGCG
>CAIYPH010000331.1 GCA_903928045.1 uncultured Rhodospirillales bacterium | reverse complement strand
GTGAGCGCGGCGTCGGGTTCATGTCGAGTTTCCGGGTGGTGTCGATGATGGGTTTGCCATCAGGTCCAATGGGGTAGAACTTCGGATAGTTGACATTGAACCGGGCAACACGACAGCGCCCGGCGCTATCGAGTTCCACTTCGTAGGCAATGGTGCCTGCGGGGAAGGCTTCATCGTAGTGCAGGAGCGTGGCGCCATCCGGCAGAGCCGATCGGCTGGATGGCGGCATTTCCATGATGGCCGCCACGATCTCGCCGTTCGCGAGGAAGCCGGTCGACTGCGTGGCAGGCGGGGGGGGGGCGACGCAGCGGCTTAGGACAAGAAGGATCGCTCCGGCGAGAAACTGACGGTGCATGCGCGGCTCCTCCGGTGTGGTTTGCGAGCCTGCCGGCTCCGACTTGTTTGCGCAACGGCGATCAACTTTCGAGCGCGCGCGCCATCACAACCGCGGAATGCACCGCCTCACGCCCGCCAAGCTCCTTTATCTGATGGCGGCAGGAAGTGCCGTCGGCGATGATGATATCCTCGGCCGCCGCGGCACGAACCGCCGGCAGCAGGCTGGCCTCGGCCATGGCGCGCGAGACCTCCTGGGTCTCGGACTGATAGCCGAAACTGCCGGCCATGCCGCAGCAGGAGGAGGCAATCGGCTTCACTGCGAGCCCTGGAATCTGCTTCAGCGCGGCGATGGCAGAGGGGAAGGCGCCGAAGCTCTTCTGGTGGCAATGGCCATGGATATGCGCGGTCGCGGACATCGGCTTGAAGGCGATCGGCGGTTTTTCGCGGGCGAGGTACTCGCCGAGCAGCACCACACGCTTGGCCAAAGCCTCGGCCGCTGGGCCGGGAAGAAGGGCAGGGAGCTCGTCCTTCAGGGTGAACAGGCAGGAGGGCTCCAACCCGATCACCGGCGCGTCACCGGCCAGCGCGGCTAACGTGCGGCGTGCCTCATCGCGCGCGCGGTCGATCATCCCAGCGGCCAAGTAAGTGCGCCCGCAGCACAGCGGCCGGTCGGTGGCGGGCATCGCCACGCGCTTGCCCGCGGCATGCAGCACCTTCATCGCGGCACGCAGGTTCTCAGGCTCGAAGGCGCGATTAAACGTGTCGGCGAACAGGATCACGTCACCAGTCGCGCCATCCGCCTCGCTGTCGCGGAACGGATTGGCGACGAATTCCGGCAGATCCCGCGCGGCGCTGATCCCGATCCGCTCGCCAAGCCGGCGCAGCGACTTCGAGCGATTGCGCAAATTCGCCAGAACCGGCATGCGCGCGGCCAGCGGCGCGAGGCGCGGCAGCCCGGCGATCAGCCGTTCGCGCAGCTTCACGCCATGCCGCGCGGCGCGGGCGGCGGTGGCTTCGATCTTGAACTTCGCCATGTCCACCCCGGTCGGGCATTCCCGCCGGCAGCCCTTGCAGGAGACGCACAGGGAGAGCGCGTCCGCCACATCGGGACCGGCCATGGCATCCGGCCCGAGCTGCCCGGTCAGTGCCAGGCGCAGCGTGTTGGCCCGCCCGCGGGTCACGTCCCGCTCATCCCGCGTGGCGCGGAAAGAGGGGCACATGACGGAGGCGTCGATTTTCCGGCAGGTGCCGTTGTTGTTGCACATCTCGACCGCCCCGAGCATGCCGCCGAGCGGGCCCGGATAGGCCGACCAATCGAGCTGCGGGGTAAAGCCGGGGGCCGCCCCATAGCCCGGCGGGTAGCGAAACAGCGACCGGTCATCCATCCGCGGCGGGCGGACGACGCGGCCGGGGTTGAGCAGGCCCGACGGATCGAACGTGTCCTTCACCGTCTCGAAGGCGCGGGCGATGCGGGCGCCGAACATCGTCTCGTTGAACTCGGAGCGCACGATGCCGTCGCCATGCTCGCCGGAATGGCTGCCCTTATATTCGCGCACCAGCGCCAGGCACTCCTCTGCGATCGCCCGCATCCGCGAGACATCCGCCCCATCCTTCATGTTCAACACGGGGCGGACATGCAGGCAGCCGACCGAGGCATGGGCATACCAGGTGCCCTTGCTGTCATGGCGGGCGAAAACCTCGTTGAGGCGCTCGGTGTAATCGGCGAGATCCGGCAGATCGACCGCGCAATCCTCGATGAAGGAGACCGGCTTCCCGTCGCCCTTCATCGACATCATGATGTTGAGCCCGGCCTCGCGCACCTCGGCGATATCGGCCTGGAACGCGGCGTCGGGCGCGCGCACCACGGCACCGGGGAAGCCGAGATCGGCCATCATCTCATCGAGCTCGGCCAGTTTCGCCAGCAACGGCGCGTCCTCATGGCCGTGGAACTCAACGATGAGGATACTGTCGGGCTCGCCGATCAACATGCGATCGATGGTCGGCCGGTAGATCGGGATGGCGCGGCCAAGGTCGATCATGGTGCGGTC
>CAIYPH010000330.1 GCA_903928045.1 uncultured Rhodospirillales bacterium | reverse complement strand
TGGACACGATTTCCTCGCTGGCCAGCATCGACTACAGGCACGACGCCTGGGGCGTGGACGTCACGGTCGCGGGTTCACAGAAAGGGCTGATGCTGCCGCCGGGGCTGAGTTTCAACGCGCTCAGCAAGAAGGCGCTCGCGGCGGCGGAGGCGGCGAAAATGCCGCGCAGCTACTGGGACTGGCGGCCGATGCTGGCGGCCAATGAGACCGGCTATTTCCCCTACACCCCCGGCACCAATCTGCTCTACGGCCTCGATTCCGCGGTCTCGATGCTGCTGGAGGAGGGGATGACCAACGTGTTCGCCCGCCACGACCGCCACGCCGAGGCGACGCGCCGCGCCGTGCGGGCTTGGGGACTCGAAATCCAGTGCGCCGATCCCCGCCACTACTCCTCGGCGCTCACCGCCGTGCGGGTGCCTGAGGGCCATAGCGCGGATAATCTGCGCGCGACGATCCTGGCGAAATCCAATATGTCGCTCGGCAACGGGCTCGGCCAGTTGAAAGACCGGGTGTTCCGTATCGGCCACCTCGGCGACTTCGGCGATCTCCAGTTGATCGGCACGCTCGGCGGCATCGAGATGGGGCTGCGCAGTGCGGGAGTTCCGCACACACCGGGCGGCATCATGGCGGCCATTGACTATCTTACGGGAAACGCCTGAGTGCTTTTTTCACCGCGATGCTGTCTATATTATGACTTGATCGTCGAAGCCCCGCTCATGCACCACGCATGGGCGGCAGAAAGGATATTCAGCGGCCCATGACCGCCCGCATTCTCGTTGTCGACGATGTTCCGGCCAACACGCGCCTGCTCGAGGCGAAGCTGGGGGCGGAGTACTATCAGGTCGCCACGGCGCATTCGGGTTACGATGCGATCGGGCTCGCCCAGACTTGGCAACCTGACCTCATCCTGCTCGACGTGATGATGCCGGAGATCGACGGCTATGAGACCTGCCGCCGGCTCAAAGAGGACGGCAGGACACTGCATATTCCGGTCGTGATGGTGACGGCGCTCAGCGAGCCGGAGGAGCGGTTGCGCGGCCTCGAGGCGGGGGCGGATGACTTCCTCACCAAGCCCGTCGACTATGACACGCTGCTGGCACGCACGAAGTCCCTGGTGCGGCTAAAGCGACTGCTTGACGAATGGCGGGTGCGCGGCGAGACCGCCCGCGCGCTGGGCATTGGCGGCGATAATCTTCCGCCACCGTCGGTGTCAGGGGCGCGCGCCCTGGTGGTGGATGACTTCGAGCCGAGCACCATCGGCATGCAGGATGCGCTGGCGCATGAGGGCATCCTGGCGGCCCGGGCAACCTCTGAGGCCGAGGCGCTCCAACTGGCCGGCGCGATGGATTTCGATCTCATCGTGCTTAGCCTGTCGCTGACCAATGACGACCCGATGCGGCTCGCGGCGCGGTTGCGTGCCGCTGAGCGCACCCAGAATGTGCCGCTGCTACTGGTCGCCGATCCCGAGCAGAAGGACCGGATGCTGCGCGGCTTCGATATCGGGGCCAATGACTGGGTCCTGCGACCGATCGACGAAAACGAATTCCGCGCCCGCGCTCGTAACCAGATCCGCCGCAAGATATATCAGGACCGGTTGCGCGCCGATCTTGGTCATGCCCTGGAAATGGCGCTCACCGACCCGCTGACCGGGTTCTATAACCAGCGATACCTCATGCGGCATCTGCGGGGGCTGCTGGCATCGGGCGATCCGCATCGCTTGGCCGTGATGATGATCGACGTTGATCACTTCAAGTCCATCAACGACCGTTGGGGCCATCCGATCGGTGACCAGGCGCTCCGGATGATCGCGGATTCGCTGCGCCGGCGCATCCGGGTGTTCGACTCGATCGCCCGCTACGGCGGCGAGGAATTCGCAGCGGTGATGCCTGGGACCACCCCCGAGGATGCTCTGGCCGCAGCAGAACGGCTGCGTTCCGCGATTGCGGACATGCAGTTTTTTCCGGAGCCTGGGCTTAGGCATCCGTTGACGGTGAGCATTGGTATTTCCTGCGGTCGTCATGCAGGCACCACGCCGGAGCGCTTGCTGCAGGAAGCCGACCAGGCGCTTTATCAGGCCAAGCGGGAAGGCCGTAATCGCACGGTATTCTTCCAAGCGGCCGGCGCCGCATAAACGCCGGCCAACAGGACACGCCCGGCCGAAGCCGGGCACGGGATCACTTGATCTTGGCTTCCTTGAACGCGACGTGCTTGCGCACGACGGGGTCGTACTTCAGCATCTCCATCTTCCCGGTCTGGGCGCGGGCGTTCTTCTTGGTCACGTAGAAGTAGCCGGTGTCGGCGGTCGACACGAGCTTGATCTGAATGGTGTTGGACTTGGCCATGATACTTTCCGAACAGAAGGGCGCGCGACTACGGGCGCTGATGGAGGGGTCTAATTGCGCATCCGTGGCCGCGCCGTCAAGTGACAACCCGCCGGGGCGGTGTCATCGCCGCTTCCAGCGCTGCCGTGGCGCACGGCCGCCCGGGCCTTGCAGGATGTGGAACACCAGCCCGCCCGTCACCGGGCTCGCCTCGGAGAGCCGCACCTCGACCTCCTGGGCAAGCCGGAACACCAACCCGTTGCGCCGCCCGGTGAGCGTCTGCGTCGCCTCGTCGTGGATGTAGAAATCCTCCGGCAAGGTCGAGATCGGCACCAGGCCGCTCGCGCCATTGCCGGCGACGGTGACGAACAGGCCGAACCGGGTGACGCCGGAGATGCGCGCGTCAAACGTGGCGCCCACCTTGTCCATCATGAAGGCGGCGAGGTAGCGGTCCGTCGCGTCGCGCTCGGCCAGGGCGGCGCGGCGTTCGGTGGCGGTGATGTGCTCGCAGGTCTCGGCGAAATGGGCGCCATCGCCCGGCTCCAACCCGCCGACACCGAGCTTCAGTCCGGCAATGAGGGCGCGATGCACCATGAGGTCCGCACAGCGCCGAATCGGGCTGGTGAAATGGGCGTAGCGCGGCAGCGCGAGGCCGAAATGGCCGATATTCTCCACGTCATATGCCGCCTGCATCTGGCTGCGCAGCACCACCTCGTTCACCAGCGGCCCTTCCTCGGTGCCGGCGACGCGCTTCAGCACGCGGTCAAGGTCGCGCGGATGGATCTGTCCGCCCGGCGGCAAGGCGATGTCGAAGCCGCGCAGGAAGGTGCGCAGCGTCTCGAGCTTCTCCTCCGAGGGCGGCGCGTGGATGCGGTAGACGCAGGGCTGGTGCAGCCGCTCCAACTCCTCGGCGGCGCAGACATTGGCCAGCACCATGAACTCCTCGATCAGCCGATGGCTGTCGAGCCGGGGGCGCGGGGCGACGGAGGCAACCTTGCCCGCCTCGTCCAGCACCACGCGGCGCTCCGGCAGATCGAGATCCAGCGTGCCGCGGGCGTTGCGCACGTCGAGCAGGGCGCGGAAGGCGTCGTAGAGGGCGGGGACGGGCAGGCCGAGGTCCTCGCCAGCATCCTGCGCCGCTTGCACCTGCTCATAGGTGAGGCGGGCGGCGCTCTTAATGAGGCCGCGGCCGAAGCGGTGGCCGGTTTTACGGCCGGTGCCGTCGAGCGTCATCTCCACGAACAGGCAGCCGCGATCCTCCGCCGGGCGCAGGCTGCACCAACCGTTGGAGAGCACCTCCGGCAGCATTGGCACCACGCGATCGGGGAAGTAGCAGGAATTGCCGCGCGTCCGCGCCGCCCGGTCGAGGGCCGAGCCCGGCCGCACGTAATGTGCGACATCGGCGATGGCGACGATGAGGCGGAAGCCGCTCGCGGTGCGCTCAGCGAACACCGCGTCATCGAAATCCCGCGCATCCTCGCCATCGATCGTCACCAGCGGTGTATCGCGCAGGTCGGTGCGGCCGCGCACCGGGGTGGCGCGCGCCTTGTCGGCCTCGGCGAGAGCCTCGGCGGAGAATTCGGTGGGGATGTCGTGGGTGTGGATGACGATGAGGGATACCGCGCGGGCATCACCCATGTTGCCGAGGCGTTCGATGATGCGCACCGGCTTCATGCCGTAGCCGCGGGAGGGCAGGGGCTCGCCCAGCACGATTTCGCCTGCCTCCGCGCCGCCACTCTCCCCGGGTGGCACCGCCCATTCCGCCTTCACCCGCCGGTCGGTCGGCTCAATGCGGCCATGGCCGCCCGTGCCAGGGCGGTAGACGCCGAGCACGCGGGCGGGCGCCTCGGTCAGGCGTTTCAGGGTGCGCCCGGCGAAGCGGCCGGGCCCGATCGGGTGGATCTTGGCCACCACGCGCTCGCCGGGGGCGAGGGCGGCGCGGCCACGCGGTTCGGCCTCCATGACGATCGCCGGCGGCGGGCCGTCGCCCTCCCACTGCACCGGGCGGGCCAGCGCCTCACCGTCGGAGTCGATCCCGGTGATGCGGACTTCCATCACGTCACGCTCGGGTTCGCGCACGCGGGGCGCCGGGGAGGGCGGCGGATCATCGTCACGATTCGCTGACCCGCCGGCGCCGAGGCTCTTCAGCAGGCCGCGCACGGCGTTGGAATGCTCAGGGCCGAGGCCGAAATGGCGCATCACCTCGCGCTTGCCGACATGGCCTGGCGTGGTCTCGATGAAGCGGCGGATCTCCTCGCGGCTGGGTGCCCCGCTCGGCCGTGGCGCCATGCCGGCGCCGCGGGTGCCCGGCCGCTTGTCCTTGCCACCGGCGGCGCGTGCGCCCGGTCGGCCGGAGCGTTTCATCTCAGGTTTTGGCCTTGGCCGGCGGCTTCTTCTTGGCGGCGGGCTTCTTGGCAGCCGGCTTTTTGGCCGCGGGTTTTTTCGCGGCGGCGGCCGGCTTCTCGGCCTTCACCTTCGGCTCCTTCACCGCCGCCGGCTTGGCCGCCTTGGCACCCTTGCGGGCTGCGAAGCCACGCGGTTTCAGCACCTTGCCCTTCTCGACCAGCAGCGCCACCGCCTGCTCCATCGCGATGTCGTCCATCGTGAGGTCGCGCGGCAGGGTGGCGACGGTGTTGCCGTGCTGCACATAGGGGCCGAAGCGGCCCTTGCGCACCAGCACCGGCTCCTTGTCCTTGGGATGCGGGCCAAGCGTGCGCACCGAGGCGAGTTTCTGCGCCAGCACATCCCCCGCCCGGTTGAGCCCGACGGTCAGCACGTCGTCATCCTTGTCGAGCGAGGCGAACACGCCGCCCATCTTCACGAAAGGCCCGAAGCGGCCGAGTCCGGCCTCGATGATCTCGCCGGTTTCGGGGTGCGGCCCCACCTCGCGCGGCAGTGAGAGCAGGCCAAGCGCCTGCTCCAGCGTCACGCTGTCACCCTCCACGCCCTTGGGCAGCGAGGCCCGGCGCGGCTTGCGCTTGGCACCGGCCTCCTGCTCGCCCTGCTGCACGTACACGCCGTAGGGGCCACGGCGCACCGTCACCGCCTCGCCGCTCTCGGGGTGATGGCCAAGCTCGCGCATCCCCTCCTTCAGCGTGCCGCCATCCTCCTCCGCGCCATCGATGGCGAGGCGGCGGGTGTATTGGCATTCCGGATAGTTCGAGCAGCCGATGAAGCTGCCGTGCCGCCCGAGCTTGAGGCCAAGCCGTCCCTTGTTGCAGGAGGGGCAACCGCGCGGGTCGGTGCCGTCCTCCCGGATCGGGAAGAAGTGCGGGCCGAGATCATTGTCGAGCGCGGTAATGACGTCGCTGATCTTGAGCTCGCGGGTATTCTCGATCGCCTTGGAGAACTGCTCCCAGAAGGCGCGCATCACCGCGCGCCAATTGGCCCGCCCGCCCGAGATATCGTCAAGCTGCTCCTCAAGCCCGGCGGTGAAGCCGGGGTCAACGTAGCGCTCGAAGAAGCTGGTCAGGAAGGCGGTGACGAGGCGGCCGCGGTCCTCGGGGACGAAGCGCTTCTTGTCGAGTTTGACGTAGGTGCGGTCCTGCAGAACGGTCAGGATCGAGGCGTAGGTGGAGGGGCGCCCGATGCCGAGCTCCTCCATCTTCTTCACCAGGCTGGCCTCGGAGAAGCGCGGCGGCGGTTGGGTGAAGTGCTGATCGGCGCTGACCCACCCCTGCGGCGCGCTGCCGTGGCGCAGCGGATCGCGCTCGCGCATCGGCGGCAGCATGCGGTTATCGTCCTCGCCGCCATCGGCCCCGTCGTCCTGATCCTCGCGGTAGAGCTTGAGGAAGCCGTCAAAGGCAAGGATGGAGCCGGTGGCGCGCAGGCGGGGGCCGGCGGGCTTGCCGGGATCGGCGGTCTCGACCGTGACCTGGTCAAGTTCGGCCGACTGCATCTGGCTGGCGACCGCGCGCTTCCAGACGAGTTCATAGAGGCGGCGCTGGTCGGGGCTTAGGTAGCGGCCGGCATCGTCCGGTGTGAGGGAGACATCAGTGGGGCGGATCGCCTCGTGGGCCTCCTGAGCGTTCTTGGCGCGGCTGGTATATTCGCGCGGCGCGGCCGGCAGATAGTCATTGCCGTAGCTGCCCTGCACGTGGCCGCGAATGGCGGTGATCGCCTCCTGCGCCATCTGCACGCCATCGGTTCGCATATAGGTGATCAGGCCGACGGTATCACCGCCGATATCGACGCCCTCATAGAGCCCCTGGGCGACCCGCATCGTCTGCTGGGCGCCGAAGCCGAGCTTGCGGGAGGCCTCCTGCTGCAAAGTGGAGGTGGTGAAGGGCGGCGGCGGGTTGCGTTTGACGCGGCGGCGCTCAACGGAGGCGACGGCGAAATCCCCGGCCTCCACCTGCGCCTTTGCGGCCTCG
>CAIYPH010000329.1 GCA_903928045.1 uncultured Rhodospirillales bacterium | reverse complement strand
GGCTCAGTCCGCTTGGGCCATGGCGGTGGAGACCTTCGCGACGAAGGCGTCCACCGACATGTTGTTATCGTTCCAGTAGGCCGAGATGATGTCCTGCACGGCACCGACCAGGGCTGGCGGGGTCAGCAGTTCATTGGCGGGAATCTGGGCCGATTTGTCCTTGAGCCAGCCGACCGCCTTCTGCGCGCAGGCGTCGAGCACGGAGACGTCGACGTCCTGCCGCGAGGGGATGGAGCCCTTCTTCTGGGCGAACATGATCTGCGTGTCGGCGGCCAGCAGGGTGGAGGCGAGCAGCACGCGGGCCTTGTTGCCCTCGTCGCTCTTCTGCTTCGGGAAGGCGAACACGTCGCCGCCCATCACGTAGCCGGTGCCGCTGTTGGACAGCACGGTGCAGCCATAATCCTTGCCGGGCACCTGGTTGGCGGCGGTGAATTCGCCCTTGGCCCAGTCACCCATCATCTGGAAGCCGGCCTTGCCCTGGATCACCAGGGTGGTGGCGTCGTTCCAGTTGCGACCGGGGCTGCCGGAATCGACGTAGCCCTTGAGCCGCCGATAGGTCTCAGCGACCTTGCGGATGGCGGGGCCCTTGATCACCGCCTGGTCACGCTTGCCCCAGAAGCCGACGAACACGTCCGTGCCGCCGACGCCGGCCAGCACGTTGTTGAACATGTTGCGCTCCCAGTTCTGCTGGTCGCCGAAAGCCAGCGGAATAAGCCCGGCGGCCTTCAGCTTGTCGAGCTGGACGAAGAGGTCATCCCAGTTCTTCGGCTCGGTGGCGCCGGCCTTGGCCAGGGCGGCGGTGGAGTAGAAAAACCAGTTCTGCCCGTGGATGTTGATCGGCGCGGCATAGACATGACCCTGGCGGACCACCGCCTCGTAGATCGCCGCGGGGATGATGCCCTTCCAGTTCTGCTTGGCCGCGACGTCATCGAGGTTGGCCAGCAGGTCATTCTCCACCAGCTCATCGAACTGCTTGCCGGTGTTGAACTGCATGGCGGTCGGCGGATTGCCGCCGACGGTGCGGTTGATGGCGGCGGTGCGGGCGCTGGCGCCGTTGGCGATCGCGTTGTCCACCCATTTGCCACCGGCCTTGGCATACTGGTCGGCGAACACTTTCAGGGCAGCCGATTCGCCGCCCGAGGTCCACCAATGGATCACCTCGGCGGTCTGGGCCGCGGCCGGCTGGGCAAAGCCGAGCGCCGCGGCGGCGGCGCAGGACAGCAGATATCGCTTCGAGAACACGGCGCGTCTCCCCATTTGGTTTCTTGGACGTTGGTCTGATGTTATCGCAGGCAGCCGATCCCCGCCACGATATTGCGCAGCCGGGTATGGGACGGTCATACAAACGATTGCACGCGACGGTCAAGCCCTTGCCGCACGGCGCCGCGCGGCGCAAGGATCGCGCATGAGTTCGCCGCGCATGACCGAGCCGCCCGCCGGGCGCACCAGGATGGAGGACATCGCGCGCCTCGCCGGCGTCTCGGTCTCCACCGTCAGCCGCGCCTTGGCCGGTTCGCCCAGGGTGACCGGCGACACCCGCGAGCGCATCGAAGCCGCGGTGCGCGAGACCGGCTACGTCGTCAACCAGGTCGCCCAGGGCTTGCGGCTGCAACGCAGCCGCCAGCTCCTGGTGTTGCTGCCGACCATCGCCAACCCCTTCTTCGCGGAAGTGGTGCAGGGCATCGAGGAGGCTGCCGGCGCCGCCGGCTATGGCGTGCTGGTCGGCTCCACCGAGGGCGACCCGGCGCGCGAGGCGGTGCTGGCCCGCCAGTTGCTCACTGGCGTGGTTGACGGGCTGGTGCTGCTGACTGGCCGCCTGCCGGACGGGCTCGACGCGCCGGCGCGCGCCGGCCAGGTCGTCGCCGTCTCGGAAACCATTGAAGGTATCGATCTTCCGACGGCGGCGATCGACAACCAGGCCGCCGCGCGCGCCGCCGTCGACCACCTGATCGCGCTTGGCCATCGTCGCATCGCCCATATCGCCGGGCCCCGCGGCAATGTGCTGACCGCTCAGCGCATCGCCGGCTGGAGCGTCGCGGCCGGTCGCGATGCGGCCCTTGTGTTCGGCGATTTCACCATGGCCTCGGGGGAAGCCGCGATGGCTGACCTGCTCGCCCGCTCCTCTAGCCCCACCGCCGTGTTTTGCGCCAACGACGAAATGGCCATCGGCGCCATCAAGGCGGCCCGCGACGCCGGGCTGCGGGTGCCGGAGGACCTCTCGGTGATCGGCTTCGACGACATCAGCTTCGCCGCCTTCACCTATCCCCCCCTCACCACCATCCGCCAACCCCGCCGCGCCTTCGGTGCCGCCGCCGTCGCCGCCCTGCTCGACGGCCACTCGCCTCCGAACCTGGCCTACACACTGATCATCCGAGCCAGTACGGCGCCACCGAAGGGGTGATGCTCGGGGCGCCCTCAGCAGCGCGGGTCACGCGCCGCTGGTGGGTTCTTCCCGGACAATGCCGGCCAGGATCTCGCGGCTGTGCTGCCCGAGACGGGGCGGTAGGCGGACCCATTGCGAGCGTCGTCATGTCGACGGCGGCCAGACTGGAGAGGGGGTGTGGGGTGGCGCTCAACGGAAGAACAGCCGCTGGGCGTTGTCGTGCAGTACAAGCCGGAGATCGCTGTCGGACAGCGGCAAAGCGCGGGCCGCCTTGGTAGCGCGGGCGAGGTCGAGCAGCGGGTAGTCGGAGGCGAAGATCACCTTTTCCGCGCCTTTGGTGCCGTGCCACTGGCCGGCCATGAACGCCATGAGTTCCTTGGGGTAGGCCTTGGGGGACCAGGCGGAGGTGCAGATGTAGTAGTTGGCGTGGCGGGCCGCGAGGCGGACGGCCATGTCGTTCCAGGGGTCGCCGATGTGGTGCGCGATGATCGGCATGTCGGGGAAGGCGAGCGCGACGTCATCGAGATGGGTCGGGTCGTTCGGGCCCATCGGCCAGAGTGGGCCGGGCATGCCGACATAGGTGAAGAGCGCAAGGTCAAGCTCGGCGCAGGTGGCGTAGAGCGGATAGTACCAGCGGTCGTTCGGCGCCAGGCCCCAAGGCGAGGGGGTGATGTGGACGCCGACGAGCCCGGGCAGGCAGGCCAGCGCGCGGATCACCCGGGGGCCGCGCATCAGGTCCCAGTAGGTGCCCGGCCCGTGTTCGGGCGGCAGCACGGTGGCGATCCAGCGGAGGCGGCCGGCGGAGGCCGCGGCGAGAGCGGCGAGTTCGCCGTGCAGCGAGTCGAGCGCCGCCTCGGTGGCGGGGTAATAGACCTTGGCGGCCAGCACGCCGCCGGAGACGCCGCTCGCGTCCATCTCCGCCAACACCTGCGCCAGGCTGCGGCGGGGGGCCTCGCCGCCGGGTTGGTCCGGGTGATGGAAGGTGGACATTACCCGGCGCAGACGGCGATCATCGGTCCAGGGCACCACGTCGGCGCGCGGCGAGACGCCGGGGCCGCCGATCCAGGGGCCGTGGAGGAAGGCGTCGCAGATCGGGCCGTCATACATCGGTGGTGCCTGCGCGGTGGTGGGTCGCAAAATATCTTTCATGCATGGGAAGAGCCTTTCCACGGGCAAAAAATCATGTCAATCCTGACCCACCGCGCGCCCGGCTGCCGAGCGCGCTGCTGTCTTGCCGCGAGGGGGGACGACCGGTGTCATGGCATGAAGCCGCGCCGGGATCGATGGTGAAGCCGCATGGCAACGGGCCCGCAACGCAGCGGCCTGGGCGTTGCGGCGTTTAGGGAGACTTCAGCAATGCCGGACGACATCACTTCACCGCCGCGGAGCCTTGTCTCCCGCCGCGGCTTCGCCGCCCTCTCGGCCGCCGCGCTCGCCGCCCCCATGGCCTCCCGCGCCCAGGCGCAGGCCAAGCCGGTGACCATCGGCCTGCTCAACGACATTTCCGGCTTCTCGGCCGACCTTTCCGGCCTCGGCGCCATCGTCTCCGCCGAACTGGCGCTGGAGGATTTCGGGCCGACGGTGATCGGCCGTCCCATCGCCTTCCTCAAGGCCGACCATGGCGCCAAGCCCGATCTCGGCGTCGGTATCGCGCGGCAGTGGTATGACCAGGGCGTCAACGCGATTTTCGATATCGGCGTCACCACCGTTGCGCTCGGCGTGCAGAAGCTCGCCTTGGATAAGAACAAGATCGCCATCTACACCAGCACCGGCACCGTTGACCTCACGCGCGCCCAGTGCAGCCCGAACGGCATTCATTGGACCTACGACTCCTACTCGGTCTCGGTCGGTGCCGCGAACGCCAACATGAAGGTGCGCGGCAGCAAGAAGTGGTTCTTCATGACGGTGGACTACGCCTACGGCACCAGCCTGCAGGCCGAGGCCACCCAGTTCATCCTCGCCAATGGCGGCACGGTGCTCGGCTCTGCCCGCCACGCCATTGAAACCAAGGACTTCTCGTCCGACCTGCTGAAGGCGCAGTCCTCCGGCGCGGAGATCATCGCGCTGGCCACACCGACGCCGCTGATCGCCAATATCGTGAAGCAGGCCAATGAGTTCGGCCTCGATCGCATGGGCCAGAAGCTGGCGCCGTTCGGCATGATGCTGAACGACGTGAAAGCCCTTGGCAGCCAGTTGACGCAGGGCCTGCTGGTCACCGAGCCATTCTACTGGGACCAGAACGACGCCACCCGCGCCTTCGCCAAGCGTTTCTTCGACAAGTTCAAGCGGATGCCCAACAGCCTGCAGGCCAGCGTCTATGGCGCGGTGACCCACTACCTCAACGCCGTGAAGTCGGCCGGCACGGATGAGACCGGCCCGGTGCTGGCGGCGATGAAGGCGACCAAGGTGAATGACTTCATGACCAAGGACGGCGTGATCCGTCCCGATGGCCGCCTGGTGCGTGAGATGCACGTCTTCCGCGTGAAGTCGCCCGCGGAGTCCAAGGGCGAGTGGGACCTGTACCACCAGGAAGCCACGATCCCCGGCCCGCAGGCCTTCAGCCCGCCCGATGCTTCGTGCAAACTGGCCTGATTGAGGGAGACGGAAACGATGAAAGTCTGGGCTATCACGAAGCACAACGCGCCACTCGAATGCGTCGAGCTGCCGGACCTGCACGCCACCGGCAGCGAAGTGGTTGTCGACGTAACCCATTGCGGGGTCTGCCATTCCGACCTGCATATGTGGCACGGCGGCTACCAGATGGGGGGCGGCAAGTTCCTCTCGGTGGCCGATCGCGGGCTGAAGCTGCCGGCAGCACCCGGCCATGAGATGGTC
>CAIYPH010000328.1 GCA_903928045.1 uncultured Rhodospirillales bacterium | reverse complement strand
CGCCTTGAAGCCCGGGCTATGCGTCCGTCGTGTTCGCTTCGTCATGTTCGCTCCTGATCCGCGGCAACATTGCCGCTGTCAGGCAGGAAATCCACCTATCGCTCTGTCCGAATTTCCCGAGCCACCTCTCCCTACAACGCCTCCAAGCTCGCCCCCACGCCCCTGGCCGTCGCCCTGTCGGATGGCGACATCGACGGTCACACCATCGGGCTCGGCGGTTACGCGCTGTGGAACGAGACCCTCTACGGCGAATTCGCGCTCTACCAACCCCTCGGGCGAGACCTGCGCAACACCATGGGCGAGAACCCCTATGCCGGGGTGAACCGCCTCGCCGGCGCCATTCCCTACTGGCGGCTCGCGCTGCAGCACGAGTCCGGCAAGCACTCCTTCCAGATCGGCACCTACGGCCTGCGCGCCTCGCTCTGGCCGAACGGCGACCAGTCCGCCGGGCGCACCGATACCTTCACCGACATCGCCTTCGACGCCAACTGGCAATGGATCGCCGACCCGAAATCGGTGGTCAGCGACATGGTCTCGGCCCACGCCCTCTACATCCATGAGGCCACGTCACTCGACGCCAGCCGTGTCCTGATCAGCAGCCATGCCACGAGCCGGCTCGACGTGATGCGCGCTGACGTGTCCTACAGCTTCGCCGCCACCTGGACGCCGACGGTGCAGGCCTTCCACACCCAGGGCACCCGCGATGCCGCCTATTGGGCGACACCATCCGGCCGCGCCAACAGCACCGGCGCGGTGTTCGAACTGGCCTGGGTCCCCTTCGGCAAGCCGGACTCCTGGACCGACCGCTTCAACGTCCGCCTCGCCGCGCAATATATCGCCTATACCGAATTCGACGGCAGCACCCGCGGCGCCTCCCGCAACAACGCGCTTTATCTCAGCGTCTGGTCGGCGTTGCGGTTCTGAAGCCGATGCGGACATCTCTCATTTGGCTCACCCGTGCCGTCCTGCTCGCCGCTCTCGCCCTGTCCGCCCGGCCGCTGTCCGCCATGGCAGGCCCGCCGCTCGAGGAACACGCAAGCCGCGATGGTGTCCTCAACGTCACCCTGGTCGCCGAGGAGCGCGATGTGGCCTTCGATGGGGTGCGCTTCCCGGGGATGATCTACAATGGCCGCTATGAGGGGCCGGTGCTCCGGGTGCAGCCCGGCGACACCATGCGGATCCATCTGGTCAACCGGCTCAAGCAGCCCACCAACCTGCATTTCCACGGCATCGAGACGACCCCGCGCGGCAACAGCGACAACATCGCCATCCTGGTGCCCCCAGGCACCAGCTTCGACTATGCGGTGCCGGTCCCCGCCGACCAGCCGCCCGGGCTCTATTGGTATCACGCCCATGTCCATGGCCTGTCCGAGGCCCAGGTGATGGGCGGTCTCAGCGGCGCCATCATCGTCGAGGGCAGCGACAAGCGCATCGCCGGCCTCGCGGGGGTGCAGGACCGCGTGCTCGTTCTGAAGGACTACACCGTCGAGGACAGCGAGGACCCGCTGATCGACGAGGAACTGCATGGCGTCATCCAGTCGGTGAACGGCCGCCGCCTGCTGGACCTGACGATGGCGCCCGGCGAGACGCAGCTCTGGCGCATCGGCAACCACAGTTCGAACATGCTGTTCCACCTGCGCCTGGCCGGCCATCGCTTCCGCGTCATTTCCGAGGATGGCGGTTTGCTGCGCTCCGAGGTGACTGAAGAGGTGCTGCACCTCCGCCAGGGCTCGCGGATGGAGGTGCTGGTGCAGGCGGGCGCGGAGGGAGATTACGATATTGTCTCCGAACACGTGTTGACCGGCGACAAGCGCGAGCGTGCGATCGGCAGGCTGCACGTGCGCGGCCATCCGGCCACGGCCGCGGCGATCCCTCCGGTCGGCGCGGAGTCCCCCGATCTGCGCCTGCTCCAGGTCACCGAGCACCGCACCATCGTTTTCTCGCAGGAAGACGACGAGTCACGCTTCTACATCGACGGCAAGACCTACGATCACGCCCGCACAGATCTCACAGTGCGCCACGGCAGCGTGGAGTCCTGGACCATCCGCAACGACAGCCAGGCGATCCACACCTTCCATATCCACCAGCTGCATTTCCAGGTCACGGCCATCAACGGCGCGCCAGTGCCATTCACCGGCCATGTCGATACCGTCCGCGTGCCCGAGGGTGGCTCCGTCACCATCGTCATCCCCTTCACCGGGCCGATGATGGTGGGCAAGTTCCTCTACCATTGCCACGTCCTGCGCCACGAGGATCGCGGCATGATGGCCAGTATCGAGGTGACGGACGAGACGGTGTGGAGCTGGTTGGACGGGCTATACCGCCAGATCGATCTGCTGATCCGCCAGGCGTCGCTGGTCTACTTCGCCCTTGTGAACGGCATGCCGCTCTCCTGGTGCGGTTTCTAAGCAGCGCGGCCGCCGCGTTCACTCGCTGGTAACCCGTAGATGTAACAATTTGGCACAAAGCCGTCCATCACGCCCCTGGCGGCGATCGTCCGCTGGTCACTCGAATGTCGGAGGTTTCCCATGTCCCGCTTGCATCTTCTCATCGTCCCCATCGTCCCCATCGTCCCCATCGCCCTTGGCCTCGCGGTCGCGGCCGAGGCATCGGTCAACAGTGTCGACCAGGTCGGGCAGCAGTTCAGCAAGAAGTCGCTCAAGGTCGCCGTCGGGGAAAAGGTCTCGTACGTGAACGGCGATGACGCGATCCACAACATCAATGTGATCGACGCGGCCGACCTTGCCCGCGACTTGGGGCTGCAGAAGCCGGGCGAGACGATCGACGTGCTGTTCGACAAGGCCGGCAAGTTCACCGTGCGGTGCAGTAGACTTGTTGCGAAAGTCTGCGGCCTAATTTGACCACCAGTTGGTGGCTCCGGGCCAATCTGTCGGCCTCATCAGAGTGGCATGAACCCCGCTTCGATGTTCACCAGTCCCGCGATGATCGACGTTTTGGTGTGATGGG
>CAIYPH010000327.1 GCA_903928045.1 uncultured Rhodospirillales bacterium | reverse complement strand
TGCCGAGACCTACGCCGCCTTCCGCTCCGTGGTCAGCACCGCCAAGGCCAATCGCGCTTCGGTCCTCGATACCGTGCGGTTCGTGCTCGCGGCCAAGTTACCCGCCGGGCCGATCGCAGGGGTGGGATGAGCAATTACAAAAAAGAAGCATAAAACTTTTTCTCCGTTTTCTTCGCGCCCTCCGGTCAGGCGGCGAAGCCAGATAAATATTCTGTCCACCACGGCAGACTGTCCATGAAGCCCGATACGTCTATTGGCTGCGCCGCCCCCCATTTGAACCATCTCGCGCGTCGCCGCCCCAAACACCAACGAATAAAAGTTTTTTACTTCTTTTTTCCAAAAAAGAAGCGCTTCCCTTTCTTCACCCGTGGTGTCCCCGCATGACTCCCTTCGGCGCCCGCCTCCGCGCTCTCCGCGCCGAACGCGGCATGACGCAGCAGGACTGTGCCGACCGCCTGCAAGTCTCCGCTGCCTATCTCTCCGCCCTTGAGCACGGCAAGCGCGGCGCTCCCAGCCCCGGCCTGGTGCACCAGGTCTGCGACGTCTTCGGCCTCATCTGGGACCAGGCGGAGGACCTCGCCGAGCTTGCCCGCCTTTCGCACCCCCGCGTCGTCGTCGATACCGCCGGCCTCACCCCCGAGCAAACCGCGGTTGCCAACCGCCTCGCCCACTCCATCCGCCGCCTGCCCCCTGAGACCATCGCGGCCATCCACGCGCTGCTCGACGCCACCACGCCGCAGCCGAAACCCCGCTTGCGCCGCGCCGCCCGCCGCGCCATTCAGCCGCCATGACCGACATCCGCCCCCTCACCATGGCCGACGCCGACGCCGTCGCCGCCCTCATCCGAGATGCCTTCGCCAGCCTCTCCGCCCCCGTCGACCCGCCTCCCTCCGCGCTCCGCGAAACCGGCGCCAACATCGCCGCCATCCTCGCCAATGGCGGCGGCGGCGCCGGCGCCGAGATCGACGGCACGCTGGTCGCCGCCTGCATCTGGCAACCCAAGAACGGCGGCCTCTATTTCGGCCGCCTCTCCGTCGCCCAATCCGCCCGCGGCCGCGGCCTTGCCAAAGCCCTCCTCGCCGCCGCCGAAGCCGAAGCCCGCCGCCGCGCCCTGCCCAAACTCCTCCTCTCCACCCGCTTGGCCCTCGCCGACAACCGCCGCCTCTTCGCCGCCGCGGGCTTCACCGAAGTCGCCTATCAGGCCCATCCCGGCTACGTGGAACCAACCTTCGTCGATATGGAAAAATGGCTCGACACCAAGGAGAGTAAGTAAGAAAGCGCTTCTTTTTGTTCACAAAAAGAACACCCTACCCCTCACCTTGCCGTCATCCCCTGCCTCCCGCTACCGTCACCCCCGGAAGTCCGCCCAACAGGACAAGGGAACGCCGATGAAACGCATCATGGGGGCACTACTGGCAATGACGATGATGGCCACATCGGCCGCGGCGGAGGGCTACCCGCAACCCGTCGAGGGCGACTACATCGCCCGCGATTTCCGCTTCCACGACGGCCAGACCCTCCCCGAGGTCCGCCTCCACTACACCACCGTGGGCGCCCCCTCCGGCATCCCCGTCCTCGTGCTGCACGGCACCGCCGGCTCCGGCGCGACGATGCTGACCCCCACCTTCGCCGGCGAGTTGTTCGGCCCCGGCCAGCCGCTCGACGCCACAAAATACTACATCATCCTGCCCGACGCGCTCGGCACCGGAAAATCCACCCGCCCCTCCGATGGGCTGCGCGCCAAATTCCCCCTCTACAACTACGACGACATGGTGCAGGCCCAGTACCGCCTGGTCACCGAGGGCCTCGGCGTGAAGCGCCTGCGCCTGGTCATCGGCAACTCCATGGGCGGCATGCAAACCTGGGTCTGGGGCGTCACCCACCCCGGCTTCATGGATGCGCTGGTCCCCATGGCCTCGCAACCCACCGAAATGTCGGCCCGCAACTGGATGATGCGCCGCATGGTCATCGATGCCGTGCGCAACGATCCGGACTGGCAGGGCGGCAACTACACCACCCAGCCCAAATCGGTGCGAGTCGCCAACGCCTTCTTCGGCATCGCCACCAATGGCGGCTCCATCGCCTACCAGGTCCAGGCCCCCACTCGCGAAAAAGCCGACGCCCTGCTCGCCGAGCGCCTCGCCGCCCCCTTCACCATGGATGCCAATGACTACCTCTATCAGTGGGAGTCCTCGCGCGACTACAACCCCGCGCCGCGTCTCGCCGCCATCACCGCCCCGGTGCTGGCCATCAACTCCGCCGACGACGAACGCAACCCGCCCGAAACCGGCACCCTCGAACGCGCCATCAAAACACTGCGCGACGGCCGCATCCTCCTGATCCCCGCCAGCGCCGAAACCCGCGGCCACTGCACCACCGCCATGGCCAGGTTCTGGAAGACCGAATTCGCCGCCTGG
>CAIYPH010000326.1 GCA_903928045.1 uncultured Rhodospirillales bacterium | reverse complement strand
GCAATAAGAGCGAAAAGTTTTTTTGGTTCTTTTTGTTCACAAAAAGAACACCCTTTGCTTCACCGAATCTCCCGCACCCCCGGATTGAACAACGTCTCCCCGGCCACGGTGACCGACCCGATGGCGGCCTGGCCCTCGGGGCTGGCGAGCCATTGCGCGAGGACATGGGCGGGGGCGAGTTTCGCCGACGTGTGGCGGATCGGGTCGAGCTCGATCACGCGGTAGCGGTTGATGAGGTGCGAATCGCCGCGCAGGAGTTCGACGAGGGCGCGGCGGTTGCCGAAGGCGAGCCAGGTGCCGCGATCGGTGAGGGTGATGGCGTCGGTGGCGGCGGCCATGTTGAGGGCGGCGCCCATGCCGCCGCCGATTTCCTTGTACCAGGGCTGGCCGGCGGGTTGGATGGCGGCTTCGCGCCACAGGCGTTTTTCCAGCGCGTCGGTGCCGCTTTTGTCGCCGCGGGAGATGAAGGGGGCGGCGGTCGCGGAGATGGCGCGGAAGGCGGCGATGACGTCCTTGCTGCCGGCGATATGGGCGGGGTCGGCGGCGGGGCCGACGATGATGAAGTCGTTCCAGGCGATTTCGACACGGCGGGCGCCGTGGCCCTCGGCCATGAAGGCGGCCTCGGCCTCGGGGTCATGCACCAGCACCAGGTCGGCGTCACCGCGGGCGGCGGTGGCCAGCGCCTGGCCGGTGCCTTGGGCGACGATGCGGACCTCGATGCCGGTTTTGGCGCTGAAGCCAGGGAGAATGCGGGAGAGCAGGCCGGCGTTGTCGACCGAGGTGGTGGAGGCAAGGACGATGGATTCGGCCGACGCGGGGAGGGTGGCGATGGCGAGGAGGAAAGCGAGGACGCATTTCATCGTCTGGCTCCGGTCAGGACAAGCAGGGTGGCGCTGATCATCACGGTGATGCCGACCAGCACCAGGCCGAGGGCCATGGCGAGGTCGAGATTGCCTTTGCTGGTCTCGAGCGCGATGGCGGTGGTCATGGTGCGGGTTACGCCGAGGATGTTGCCGCCGACCACCAGCACGGCACCGACCTCGGAGACGGTGCGGCCGAAGCCGGCGAGCAGGGCGGTGGCGATGGGGCGGCTGGCCATGCGCAGGAGGTGGGGCAGCGCGCGGCGGCGGGAGGCGCCGGCGGCCTGGAGGGTGCGGCCGTAGTCGCGCCAGCACGATTCCAGGGCGCGGTGGGCCAAAGCGGCGACGATGGGGGTGGCGAGGATCGCCTGCGCCATCACCATCGCCCAGGGGGTGAACAGCCAGCCGAGACCGCCGAGCGGGCCGGCGCGGGAGAGCAGGAGGTAGAGCGCGAGGCCGACGACGACGGGCGGCAGGCCGAGCAGGGCGTTGACCAGCACCACCAGCAGGCGCCGCCCGGGGAAGCGGGCGAGGGCCAGGAGGGCAGCGAGCGGGATGCCGAGCAGCGCGGCCAACAGGCTCGATGCGAGGCTGACGGACAGCGATAGAACGACGATCGGCAGGAAGGATTCCATGGCCGCCCTATTGCAGCAAAGACTGGGTCTTCACCAGCCGGGCGTAGAGGCCGTCCTCCGCCATCAACGCGGCGTGGGTGCCCTGTTCGGCGACCCTGCCCTCGGCCAGGACGACGACGAGATCGGCGTCGCGCACGGTGGAGAGGCGGTGGGCGACGACGATGGTGGTGCGGCCGCGGCGCAGCGTGGTCAGCGCCTCCTGGACGAGCTGCTCGCTCTCGGCATCGAGCGCACTGGTGGCTTCGTCGAGCAGGAGGATGCGGGGGTTGCGCAGTAAGGCGCGGGCGAGGGCGACGCGCTGGCGCTGGCCGCCGGAGAGACGGCCGCCGCCGGGGCCGACGGAGGTGGCGTAGCCCTGCGGGAGGGCGGCGATGAACTGGTCGGCGGCGGCGGCGCGAGCGGCTTCCCCCACCGCGGCGTCATCCGCGCCAGGGCGGCCCATGCGGATATTGGCCGCCACCGTGTCGTCGAACAGCAGCGTGTCCTGCCCGACATAGGCAATGGCATCGCGCAGGCTGGTGAGCGTGACGGCGCGGACATCGGCGCCATCGATGCTGATCGCGCCGGCGCTGGCCTCGTGCAGGCGGGGGATGAGGGCGAGCGCGGTGGATTTGCCGGCGCCGGAGGGGCCGACGAGGGCGATGGTGCGGCCGGGAGCGGCGGTGAAGGTGAGGCCATCGAGGCCGATGCGGCCATCGGGGTAGATGAATTGCACGGACTCGAAGCACACCTCGCCATGCCCGGCGGGGAGGGGCACGGCGTTGGCGGCCTCGACGATGCGGGGCTGTTCGTCGATCACCGCGAAGCAGCGCAGCAGGCCGGCGATGCCTTCCTGCACGGCCGAGTTGAGGTTGCCGAGCGCGCGCAGCGGCTGGGCGGCCAGGCCGAGGGCGGCGACGAAGCCGGCGAACTCGTGGAACTGTGCATCGCCTACCGCCGCGCGCCAGCCGGCGAAGCCGATGGTGACGGCGACCGCGACGCCGGCCACCACCTCGAGCAGCGGGTCGAGCCGGGCGCGGCCGCGGATCATGCGCATCAGCGAGCGGTAGAGCGCCTCGAAGGCGGCGCGGGCGCGGGTGGTCTCGGCATCCTCCAGCCGGTAGGCGCGCACCGTACGAGCCTGGGAGAAGCTCTCGTTGAGCAGGGCGGCGGCCTCGCCGGTGGTCTCCTGCATGCGGCCGGAGGCGCGGCGCAGGCGTTGGCCGATGCGGTGCACCGGGTAGGCGGCGACGGGGAACAGCACGAGCGCGATCACGCTCAGCTCCCAGTCGATGTAGAGCATGGAGCCGACCAGCCCGAGCACCGTCATGAAGTTGCCGACACCGTTGACCACGCGGATCAGCGCCTCGCGAATGGTCACCGCATCGGTGGTGAAGCGCTGGGTGAGCAATGCCGGCGCCTCGCGCTCGACGCGGGCGAGATCGCCATGGACGAGGCGGGAGAACATGTCGCCCTGCAGGTCGCGGATCACCCGCATGGCGATGTCCTGCACCATGACGGCCTGGAAATACCAGATCAGCGCCCGCACGCTGGTCACCACCAGCACCAATGCCGGGACCTGGTAGAGGATGCGGCGGTCCTTTCCGGTGAACATGGCGATGGCGTGCTCGATCACCAGCGGATAGGCCGCCTGGGCGCCGGCGAGCATGAGGGTGAGCGCACCGACCAGCAGCAGCCGGGCGCGGTAGCGCAGCACGTAGGTGCGCCACAGGCGCCCGATCAGGGGCCGGGCGGAAGGGGGGGGCATGGCGGAACCCATGGCGGGGCGTGTATCAGTCCGCATGGCCGCCGACAAATCACCCCTCCCCGCCCGGGTCGCCGTGTATGTCGACCTTGACCTGGTGGGCGACGCGCTCATCAAGCTGCCCTTCCTGCGCGCCTTGCGCCACGCCTACCCGGACGCCGAGATCACCTGGATCGCCGGACACGGCAAAAGCGCCTTCGCCGGCGTGCTGGCGCCGCTGGCCGACGGGTTGCTGGACCGGGTGCTGGAGAATGCCGGCACCGGCGTTGGGCTGCTTGATGCGATCGGCGGGCGGCCCGATCTGCTGATCGACACGCAGAGCACGCTCGCCACCGCGCTGGCCTTGCGCCGGTTGCGACCGCGCCGCTTCGTCACCGAGGCCGCCTGGGGCCTGCCGGGCTGGCCGCCGCGCCTCGTGCCGCGGCCGCCGCGCCACCTCGCGACCCGGTTGCTGGCAACGCTGGGGGAGGTCATCGACGGCGAACCGCGGCCGGATGCGAAGCTGCGCCTGCCTGAGGCCGCGACCGCCCTCGCCGCGCGGCTGCTGCCGGGCGGGCCTCGCTACGTCGCGCAGGTGCTGGGGGCCGGCGGCAGGCACAAGGCCTGGCCGGAGGAGCGCCATGTCGCGCTGGCCGGCGATCTCGCGGCCGCGGGCGCCGTGCCGGTGCTGATCCTCGGCCCCGACGAGCAGGATCGCCACGCTCCGCTTGTCGCCGCGCTGCCAGGCGCCCGCTTCCCCTTGCAGGAGGCCGCCGCCCTTGGCGATCCGGCGGCGCCCAGCCTCACCATCGCGCTCGCCATGCGCTGCGCCGCCGCGGTGGCGGCGGATTGCGGCGGCGGACATATGATGGCGGCGGCCGGCATTCCCCTGGTTTCGCTGTTCGGCCCCACCGACCCCGGCAAGTTCGCGCCCTCGACGGCCCGCCGCACGCTGATCCGGGCGCAGGATTTTGGCGGGCGCGAAATGTGGGCTATTCCGGTGGCGGCGGTTCTGGCCGCCTTGGAGAAGGGGAACGCACCATGACCGAACCGCTGCCCGCCGCCGTGCTCCCCGCCGGCATTCGCGCCCGCATCATTCCCGGCATCAACGGGCTCGACATCCATGTGCTGGAAGCCGGGTTCGAGCAGCCGGGCCGCCCCTGCCTGCTGCTGCTGCACGGGTTCCCCGAGCTTGCTTTCAGCTGGCGCAAGGTGATGGGCCCGCTCGCCGCCCTCGGCTACCACGTCGTCGCGCCCGACCTGCGCGGCTATGGCCGCACCACCGGTTGGGAGAATGGCTACGAGGCGGATCTCGGCCCCTTCCGCCTGTTCAACATCATCCGCGACATGCTCGGCCTGCTGCATGTGCTCGGCTACAGCCATGTCGCGGCGGTGATCGGCCATGATTTCGGCTCCCCCGTGGCCGCCTGGTGCGCCCTGGTGCGGCCGGACGTGTTTCGCGCGGTGGCGATGATGAGCTCCCCCTTCGCCGGCCCGCCCCGCATCGGCCGCCCGGCCCCGGTCGGGGACGTGCATGCCGACCTCGCCGCCCTGCCCCGGCCGCGCAAGCACTATCAGTGGTACTACTCGACGCCCGAAGCCAATGCCGACATGGTGCACGCCAAGCAGGGGCTGCATGCTTTCCTGCGCGCCTACTACCACCAAAAGAGCGCGGACTGGGCCGCCAACCGCCCCTTCCGCCTCGCCGGCTGGACGGCGGAGGAACTGGCCAAGCTGCCGACCTACTATGTGATGGACCTCGGCGAGACGATGGCCGAGACGGTCGCCCATGAAATGCCGTCCCAAGCCGACATCGCCGCCAATCGCTGGCTGCCGGAGGCGGATCTCGCGGTCTACGCCGGCGAATATGGCCGCACGGGCTTCCAGGGCGGGCTGCAATGGTATCGCAGCAGCACGACCGGGCGCTTCGCGCGCGAGCTTGAACTGTTCTCCGGCCGCGCGATCGACGTGCCCTCCTGCTTCATCGCCGGCGCCTCCGACTGGGGCATCCACCAATTCCCCGGCGCGCTGGAGGCGATGGACGGCACCTCCTGCTCGCAGCTCCGCTTCGTTGAGCTGATCCCTGGCGCCGGGCATTGGGTGCAGCAGGAACAGCCGGCAGCGACGGTGACGGCGCTCAGCCGGTTTCTCGCCAGCGCGACAGGCTGACGATCCCCAATTCTGGCCGCGGCGCGCCGTCAAGCATGGCGATGTATTCCAGGGAATGGCCGTCCGGGTCGTCGAAATAGACGCTGGCGGCAGGCATCCAGCCGAACACGATCGGCTCGGTGATCTCCCGCCCGCCGCCGCCGTCACGCGGGACGATCCCGAGCGCTTTGAGCCGCCCGACCGAGGCCTCGACGTCAGCGAGCGTGGCGCGAAAGGCGATATGCAGGCGCAGCGCGTTCGGGGCAGTGCCGATCGACCACAGGCCCAGCATGTGCTGGCCGCGCCCGCCGATCCACAGGAAGGCGGCCTGGCGCTCCGGCACGCGGTGGGCCAGCTCCAGGCCGACGATGCCGGTATAGAACTCGATCGAGCGGTCGAGATCGCGGACGGTGAGGTGGGACTCGAACAGGCCTTCTAGCGGGATCGCGGTCATGCCGGTGGATCAACCCCCGATTGCAGGGACAGGTGATTTGGAAGGGTGTTCTTTTTGTGAACAAAAAGAACCAAAAAACTTTTCATTCCATCCATGCCGTTGGCGTACACCCCTCGGATAGGCCGGAGCGGCACATATCAAAGTGAAAAAAGTTTTTTGCTTCTTTTTTTCAAAAAAGAAGCGCTTGCTTCCCCCATTCCGACAGCGCCCTACTCCCCGATCAACTCGGCCAGAGCCGCATTCAGCACGCTGGCGCGGAACGGCTTGCGCAGCACCTTGACCTCGATGCTGAGCTCAACCGAGGCGCCGTAGCCGGTGATCAGCAGGCAGGGCAGGCCAGGCTGAAGCGCGCGGGCACGCTGCACCAGGTCCTCGCCGGACATGCCTGGCATCGACTGGTCGGTGACCATGGCGGTGAAGCGCTCGCCGGCGGT